>CAUJJC010000051.1 GCA_963204975.1 Verrucomicrobiota bacterium
ACATGCCGTGGCGGAGGACTCGTTGGAAGGCCTCGGTGAGTTCGGCTTCGATGGGGAGGTTCTGGGCGTTGACGTCGAGCAGCGGGACAGGCATGGCAGGCGTTCCATGCCGCAGGGCCGCGCGGGAGTCAATCGCGCGGGCTGACGGGACAGTGGCATAAGGAGCTTTCGCTTTGTCAAAGCTGCGCTAATGACGTGGCCGCATGTGGAACTTTGTGCAGCAGCACTGGCGTGATGGCGTGGAGATCGTGATCCTCGCTGCGCTGGCCTATCACGGTTACCTGTTTTTGCGGGCGACTCGTGGTGCTCGCATTCTCACGGGGCTGTTGGTTTTGCTGCTGAGTCTGACCATCATATCGGACTTCCTGAACCTGGAGGTTATTACGTGGTTGATGGGCAGGTTGTCCGTGTTCCTCGCGATCGGTCTTGTGGTGATTTTCCAACCTGAACTGCGCCGCATGTTGGCGGAGCTGGGAAGCCAGCGATTGTTTCAGCTCAGCCGCACGGACGACGAATCCCTGGATCGCCTGATCGAGTCCATGGTAGAGCTGTCGCACAAGCGCGTGGGCGCGCTTATCGCTCTGAAGCGTGGCATCGACTTGAAGCCCTTCGCGGAAACGGGTGTAGAGATCGATGCGAAGATATCGTCCGAATTGCTGAACACGATCTTCCATCCAAAAACTCCGCTCCACGATGGTGGCATCATCGTGGATCAGGGGCTGATCACGGCTGCGGGTTGTGTGTTCCCCGTCAGCCAGCGTGAGGTGCGTGATCGCGCGGTAGGCCTGCGGCACCGGGCGGCGATGGGCATTACAGAGGAGACGGATGCGATCGCCCTGGTGGTGTCCGAGGAGACGGGAGCCCTTTCGATTTGTTTCAAAGGCAAGCTGGCACACGATCTGGAACCCGAGGTGCTGCGCGAAAAGCTGCACCGTATCTTGACGGGAGGCACTGACGAAGATGAAGAAAGAGACGACAACACACGTGAGCTGGGGACATGAACTAAAGCTCGCTTGCACCCGGCGGTGGAAGGAGAAGCTGGCGGCTCTGGTGCTAGCGTTCTTCTTTTGGAACATGCTGAAACAGCAGATTCATCCCACCTCAAAGAAGCAGCAGGAGTTCATCGAGCAGCACGGTCTCAAGGAGCAATCTGGCCTCTAAATCCTGGCATAAGCACAAGAGAGTAAGGGATGGGTGGCACTGCGGGCTTTGACAGTCTCGGGCGGCTCTGCTAAACCGCGCGGCTTATGTCTTCCGAAAAACGCCAATTCTTCGGCACCGACGGCGTTCGTGCCGTGGCCAACCGTCATCCGATGACGCCCGACTTTGTCATGCACCTGGGGCAGGCAGCAGCGGTGGTGCTGGGTGGAGCTGGAGGAGGCGAGCGTCCCAAGGCGGTGATCGGACGTGATACGCGTGCTTCTGGCGAGATGCTGGAGGCAGCGCTGATTGCGGGTCTGAACTCCGTGGGCGTGGATGCGGTGCTCGCAGGTGTGGTGCCCACTCCAGCAGTGGCCATGCTGACGGCCAAGCATGGAGCGAACTTCGGCATCGTGGTCTCGGCTTCACACAATCCTTTTCACGACAACGGTATCAAATTCATCCACGGCGATGGCCACAAGCTGAACGACAAAACGGAGGCTGCGATTGAGAGCATCGTGCTGGGCAAGGAAGGAGCCCCCGCCTTGCCTCGTCCCGAAGGGCGGGGCATCGGACGTGTGAGCCGGATGGATCAGGCGATTGAGCAATACGTTGAGCATTCCCTGCTCTCCATGAGTGGTGTGAGACTGGATGGCATGAGAGTGGCTCTGGACAATGCTCACGGCGCAGCCTCCATCGCGAGCACACAAGCATTGGAACGATTGGGAGCGGATTTGCAGGTTTTTCATTCGGAGCCGGATGGCTTCAATATCAATGAAGACTGCGGCTGCACCCATGGTGAAGAACTGGAGCGGCTGGTGAAGCAGAGCAAGGCGCATGCAGGTGTCGCACACGATGGAGATGCGGATCGTATCCTCCTCTGCGATGAAGAAGGCGTGGCTCTCGATGGTGACGAACTCATGGCCATCGCGGCAGAATCCATGCTGCGCAAAGGCACGCTGAAGCAGAGCACGATAGCCGTGACAATCATGAGCAACTTCGGCCTCGACGACCTCGTGTCTGGCCTCGGTGGTCGAGTGATCCGCACGGGTGTGGGTGATCGCTACGTGCTGGAGGTGATGCGTGAACGGGGGCTCAACTTCGGTGGCGAGCAAAGCGGCCACATTATCTTTGGTGACTGGGCGACCACGGGCGACGGCCTGATCGCGGGCCTGCAATTGCTGCGCATCATGAAGGAAACGGGCGAGCCATTGAGCCAGCTCCGCAAGTGCCTCAAAAAGTTCCCGCAATCTGCGCGCAATCTGCGTGTCAAATCGAAGCCTCCAGTCGCCGAGCTGATCGACGCTCAAAAAATTATCAAAGAGACGGAGAAGAAGCTGGGAGACTACGGTCGTGTTCTGCTACGTTATTCCGGCACCGAGCCTTTGATTCGCCTATTGATCGAAGGTCGCGATGTGGAGTATCTCGAAGCTCAGGCTGACAAGATTTCCTCCGCAGTGCTGTCGCAGATCGGGTAACGGCTCCGTGGATAAGTGGGGGGAGAAGACCGGCGTTGGGGTCTTCTAACGTTTTGGTTCCACACTACGCCTCTGGCTCTTCACCCAGGTAAGCGGCCAGACTTTTCCGCAACTCAGTGCGGGCTCGGAAAAGCAGGCTCTTCACGGCAGGCAATGACATGCCCAGGACTTCGCAAAGCTCCTCGTATGGCGTTTCCTGGTAGCGCCTCATGATCACAGCGAGGCGTTGCTTCTCTGGCAGTGCAGCGATGGCTTGGTCGAGCGCCTTCTCCAATTCCTCGCGCTGGGCCAGCACGTCCGCGCCTTCCGCCGTCGGGTGCTGAATCTCGCGCGGTGAGTCTTCAAAGAGGGGCTCGTCGAGGGATACTTCTTTCTTCCGAACCCGCCTGCGCAACTCGTTGTAAACGAGGTTTCGCATGATCGTGTAGAGCCAGGTGGTGAACTTGGCCGTCGGTTCATAGCGTGCCGCGCTTTTCCAGACGCGGACGAAGACTTGCTGAGCCACGTCGTGCGCGTCATCCACGTTGCCCAGCATTCGGGAGACCGTGCCAATGATGGCCCCTTGATGCAGTTCCACCAGCCGCTCAAAAGCTCGCATGTCACCACTCCTAACCCGAAGCATGAGCTGGACACTTTCCTGATCGGACGACTCCTCTACTGCCGGACTAGCGGCAGTGTGAGGTTCGGGAGACGACCATTCCGGTTCCGGCATGAGTGAGCGTAGAGGCGAGAGCGTGAGGACGCTAGCGGCGATCATGAATCGTGTAAACCCACGCCAAGGCGCAAGGTTGCGCGTTTAGTTTCGCGCGGGGGCCGGAGTGCCTTCGGAGTCAGGATCAGTCAGATTGATGGGCCGGATCCAAATGTTCCGGTAGCGAACGGGGTTGTGGTGATCCTGGAGGCCGAGGCCACCCTCCTGAGCCAAACTATCAAACTCTCGGCCCCACTGCACCACGACGCCGTTGTGGATGACGGACAGACGGGCCTTCTTGATCACCTTGCCGCTTTCGTCCTTCCGAGCACGCTCGGCGATGATGTCATAGGTCTGCCATTCGCCGGGCTTGCGGCTGGCGTTTACCAAGGGTGGATAGTTATTGTAGAGGCCTGCGGCCTGACCATCGGGGTAGGTGTCGTTTTGCCACGAATCGAGCACTTGGATCTCGGGGAAGCCGCCGATGAAAACGCCGCTATTGCCACGGCCCTGGCCCTTGCCAACGACCTCAGATGGTGTCCGCCATTCGAGATGCACCTGAAGATCGCCTTTGAACGACTCGCGAGTGCGGATGGAGCCTGATTTGGGGACGATCTCAACATAGTCCGGCGTGACTTTCCATAGGGCCGTGTCCGCACTGCCTGGCATGTCTTCCTTCCGGGGATCGCGCTTCCATGCAGCCATGTCTTTGCCGTTGAGCAGGACAATGGCGTCGGAAGGCGGCTGACCGGGAGCCTGCTCTGAGCTGAATGCCGGCGGAGAGACCACCCGAGGTCGTGGACGCTCCATGTCCCCCTGCCGCCACTTGCCTCCAGGGGTAAAGGGTTTCTCGGGCTTCTTTTGGGCGGGTTCGGCAGCGAACACGCAATGGGCAGACAGGAGAATCAAAAGGGCGGATTTGTTCATGGGCTTTGGGCCTCAACATCTGTGTCAGCAGCGATCTTTCCTGGGTTTGAGCAGGATATTGTCACTGCACTTGACAGGTGAGGCCGCACAAGTAGTATCGCGACCCTTTTCCGGCGGCACAAGCTCACCGGTGAAATCGTCGGCAGAGTAGCTCAGCGGTAGAGCAGGGGACTCATAAGCCCTTGGTCGGGAGTTCGATTCTCCCCTCTGCCACGATGTCGTAAAATCAAGGGTTCCAGAGCCGAAAGAGCCGGAAAATGCTTCAAGTCGGAACTGAAGTCGGAACACTTTTCGCCGAAAATCGTAGATGTTCGCGCTTGTTCGTCGAAGTCGGAAACAGAGCGAGCGCTAGAGGTCGGAACTGATTCGAGCCTACGCCTTCGCAGAGGTCGGAACTGTCTTCGGAGGGCGCGGAGTGTATTCAAATAATCACTGGCTCCATCGAGAACGTAAAACCGGGCTCGCAGGGTGCAAAAAGTCGGGTTGCGAGTGTATTCACAAAAACATTTGATTAAATGAATACAACCGCCAGTGTGGAACACATGAAAGCAACCTCGCCCGCCGTGCCCGTCGCCATCCTCGTTCGTGTCTCCACCGCGAAGCAGGAAACCGCCCGCCAAGTCTCGGAGCTGGAAGCCGTCGCGAAGTCGAAGGGCTGGCAGGTTGTCGAGGTGTGCGAGGAACTCGGAGTTTCAGGCAGGGCCGATGAATCGGAGCGCCACGGCTTGCAGCGTGTTGAGGCGCTGGCAGCGGCGGGCACGATCAAGAAGGTTCTTGTGCATGAAGTCTCCCGCCTCGCTCGTCGGAACTCCATTGTTCACAAGTTCGTGGAGACGCTGGAAGATCGGGGCGTCTCGCTCTATTGGCACGCGCAAGGCATCGAAACCCTGATGGCCAGCGGGAAGCGCAATCCAGCGGCGGGCGTGATGCTTGCCCTTCTGGCAGAGATGGCGCGGAGCGAAACCGAAACACTTCGCGAGCGAATCAACAGCGGGCTCGCAGAGGCACGCCGCAAGGGCGTCAAACTTGGCAGGCCCACGGGAACGGGCTTGGAAGCGGCGGAGCTACTGGCGAAGCACAAGGATGTTGTGCGGCTACTCAAGGATGGCCAGAGCGTGCGCAATGCCGCCAAGATCGCAGGCAAAGGCGTTTCCACGGTGCAGAGGGTGAAGGCAGCGCTCGCAGCGTAGAGGCTCGCCAGCGGGCCGCAGATCGGAGGGGCGGGCCAATGCCGTTGCAGAACAGCACAACGACACCAGCAACGACACGCTGGAAACCGCGTGAGAACAGGGGGAGTGTCGTTGTGTCGTTGCAGTTCCAGGCCCGCCTCTCACACATGCGAGAGCCTTGTTTTCATCGTGAGAGATTCGGACCCTTTTCTATCTCCCAGGAGAAGAACAGCACAACGACACTCCCCCTGTAAAATCAAGGGTTCCAGCGTGTCGTTGTTAGTGTCGTTGTGTCGTTCTGTGACGTTCTCGGAGTCTCAAACGGTGCTTTGTGCCGGTTCGCGGCGTCTCAAATCGTGCCTTGTGCCTCTCGAAGTCTCAAAGTGTCAGAAACTTTTCCGGCGTGCCGCGTGTGAACGACGTGAGCGACACATTACCCGCACAGGGGCGGAATCAGGCTAGGAGTCTCCTAACCTGGGGGGAGGGTGGCAAAAGGGCAAAATTTAGGGGCGAAATGTTTTTCAGTAGTGCCCCCTTCGAAACCACTGGGGACACATTACCCGTCTGAGGAGCCGGGAGGGGCAAAAAGATTCCTTTGCCCTCCCCCTTGAGTAAGCCTTGCCCGCCGTGGGAATCGCCATTCATCGGGGCGAGGGGGCGCGGGGGAACGTCGGCATTGCCGACACTAGCCAAGGATGCGCACGCGATAGAAAGCGCCGTGCCCATCTCGTGTGCGGTGCTTGTCTCCGAACTGGAACCATCGGCCTTTGTGATCCTGATACTCACGCCCGCGAATCGTGCGCAGGCGTTGCCCCAGTGCTTTGCCTTGCTGCTTTGCGTAGGGCACGATCAAATCGAGCAAGCCGTGCTCTTCTGCCAACTCCACCAGCTCGCCGGGCTTCCAGTCTCTCGCGCCCTTGTCTGCGATGGGAGCGGCGGAGAGCTTGGCCAGTTCTACCAATGACTCCCCTTCCTCGTCTCCGCCCATGTCCTGCGCACGAGGCGCGAAGGGATTGGCCATTCCCAGGGATAGCACCACAGAGCCCACAAGGGCCGCGCACGCCTCAAACGTCGCGCGGTGTGCCTCGGGATAGCGTTTCATTCCTTGCTCAGTCCAGTGCCTCACGAAGGCCCACAGGCACGCCAGCAATTGCGAGCGGTTCGCTTGATTGCTGAACCATGCGTCTGTGATCTCGCGATCAGGATCGAAGCGCCGCGCCGTGGCATCGCGAGAGGAAAACAGATCGACGATCACAGAGCGGCGCAAAAGCTCGTCACCGATGTTCACGCTGATGCCGGTCAGAACGAACAGCGTCTTGTTCACGAGTTCCGGCATGTCGGGCTTGCCCAGCACGCGAAGCGCCACACGCGGCGACGTGAGCACCATAGCCAGCGTGCCGCTTCGAAAGTTCTTCATGTTGTCGAGGAACAAGTAAGGCTTTCCAGCCAGGAGAGCGGATGCAATCTGGTTCTCCAGTTCTTGCTCTTTCGTGTCGGCATTCGTGGCAGCGGGGAAGCCATACACGGGCGCGAGAAGCATCTTTGCCAGCGCGCTTTTACCCGCGCCTTTCTGGTTCGCCAGATAGACGAACATCGGGCGGTTTGCCTCATCGGGAAGCATCAGAGAACAAAACGGCGTAAGCATCCCCGCGAGATGTGCCGCCACACAACGCGAGCAAGCCATGCTCTCGGCATTGGTTACATCGGCCCACGGATAGAAGGGCAGGAGCTTTTGCATCATCCATTGCTGTGCTTCGCCCGCGTCCAGGTGCTCGTCATAGGGCACGCCGTCCACGGTGAAGACGCCGGTTGACGAGCA
>CAUJJC010000052.1 GCA_963204975.1 Verrucomicrobiota bacterium
AGCTAATCATACCACGCTCTGCGGACGGACGGACAAGCCGGTCAAAGGCTTGATCCAGGATCTGAAGCAGCGCGGATTGCTGGAGGACACGCTGGTGATCTGGGGCGGAGAATTTGGCCGCATGCCGATGAGCGAAAAAGGCACGGGACGTGATCACAATCCCTGGGGCTACACGACGGTGCTCTTCGGGGCTGGGGTGAAGCATGGGCATGTGCATGGAGCGACCGATGAGTTTGGTCTGCGCGCGGTGCAGGACCCCGTGCATGTGAGCGATCTGCACGCGACGATTTTGCACCTGCTGGGCATTGATCACGAGCGGCTGACCTACCGGTTTGAAGGCCTGGATCAGCGCCTCACGGGTGTGGCGGGGAATGTGGTGCGGGGGATTCTGGCTTAGCCGTTCGAGATGATGAAGAAGGTTGTGTCACAGTTCTTTGTTCGGCTCGCCATCATCGGTGGTCTGGCTGTGCCCCTGCTGTCGGACGCGAAGCCGATTCGCGCCTCGAATGATCCCGTCAAAGATGAACCGCCGATCACGGAGAAAGATCGCGAGCACTGGTCCTTCCGCCCGTTGCTCAGCCCGGAGCCGCCGCAGGTGAAGGCGGCGGATCGTGTGGCCAATGATATTGATCGCTTTGTGCTTCAGCGCTTGGAAGCAAAGAACCTCCAGCTCGCGGCTCCTGCCGATGCGGCCACGCTGATTCGTCGGCTGAGCTTTGATCTGATCGGCCTTCCGCCCACGCCGGACGAGGTGAAGGCTTTCGAGGCTGGCAGCACGACGGACCCTCGGGCCTATGAGGCGCTAGTGGATCGTCTGCTTTCGATGGATCAATACGGTGAGCACTGGGCTCAGCAGTGGCTGGACTTGGCTCGTTTCGCCGAGACGGATGGCTTTGAGCATGACCTCGATCGCAAGCAGTCGTGGCAGTTTCGCGATTGGGTGATCAAGGCGCTCAATGCCGACCTGCCGTATGATGACTTCGTGGCCATGCAGATTGCAGGCGATGAACTGCCGGGTGGCGATGCGGTGGCCACGGGCTTCCTGCTCGCGGGTCCTGACATGCCGGATACCAATTTCCAGGACGAGCGCATGCATCTTCTGCTCAATGGCATCGCCAGCACCGTGGGAAGTGCTTTCCTCGGGATCACGATTGGTTGTGCGCAGTGCCATGATCATCCGTATGATCCGATCAGCCAGGCGGACTTCTACCGGCTGCGGGCGTGTTTTGACAATGTGCCCAAGCTGAAGCGGGACAAGCAGCTCGGTCCCACCTTTGTGGAGTCCGGCAAGACGGTGCCGGTGAGCAAGGTGTGCATCCGTGGCGACCATCATCGCCCTGGGCCAGTGATTCCGGCAGGCTACCCACGCATCGCGAATCCGGCGGGCATCGAGGTGTATTCGGTGGAGTCGTCGAAGTCCACGGGGCGTCGTGCGGCACTCGCTCGCTGGATCACGCAGCCTACGAACGCGCTCTTCCTCCGCAGCAGCGCCAACCGTCTTTGGATGAACCACTTCGGTAAGCCGCTCGTGGGCTCGCCGACGGACCTCGGAAATCAAGGTGACAAGCCCACGCATCCTGAGTTGCTCGATTGGCTGGCGGCTAGGTTGCCGCGTGAAAGGTGGAGTCTCAAAGCGATGCACAAGCTCATCGTGATGAGCGCCACGTATCGACAGGCGGGGGACGTGCAGGGAGTGCCGCTCGCGGCTGAGGCGGCGGCGGAGCGCACAATGCTCTACGCGCATTTCCCGCGTCGGCGACTCACGGGCGAACAACTGCGTGACGCTATGCTGATGGCGGCAGGACGGATCAACTGGAAGCAAGGCGGTGAAGGGGTGCGCTTGCCTCTGCCACCGGAAGTGAGCAAGACACTCCTTGAGAAACAGATCAGCATGACGCCTGATGTGGCGGAGCACGACCGGCGCAGCGTCTATGCCTTTGCTCGGAGGAATCTTCGCTACCCGTTGTTCGATGTGTTTGACCGGCCGGATGCCTTGATGAGCTGTGGTCGGCGCAGCGAATCGACGACGGCTCCGCAGTCGCTGATGCTCTTCAATTCGGCCTTCAGCCTGAGCATGGCCACCTCGCTCGCAGATGTAGTGACCACCATCGCGGGCACCGAGCCCGAGAGCGTGGTCCAGGCGGCCATCTGGCGCTGCTACGGTCGAGCACCGCAGCCGCAGGAACTCATGATGGGTCGCGACTTCCTCGAAAAGCAAACCGCTCTCACGGGCACGTGGCGCGAGGCCTTGACGGACTACTGCCTTGCGCTGCTGAATGCGAACGCGTTCTGCTACGTGGATTGAGGTCCGTCTTCCTTCTTGGTAGGTCGGGCGCTGCTGGTGCCGGGCAGGGCGCTGAGGAAGAAGTAACGGGGCGAGCTGAGGATGTCGCCCACCTCACGAATCGCGACCGAGCCAAGGATTTCGCGGAGCTTGTCCATAGCATCCGGGTAACGCTCCAGGCGATCATCCAGCCAGTTGAGCAGACGCTTGTTGGCATTGAACTCGACGGCCAGGGTGCCGATGTTGAGCAGCAGCACGATGGCACAGACGCCAGCGAACATCATGAGGCTGACGCGGGCAGGCCGCCGCATGAACAAGGTCATGGCGACTGCTCCGATGCCAGCAGCCATGGGCATGTAGCGGGTGAGGCTGATACAGGTGCGCCGCCAGGTGAGCGCGGCCTTGTCATCGCCAGCCTGTAGGGCGTGAGCGGCCTCGTGAAGGGCGAGAGCCCAGGCGGCGAGGTCTTTGCCATCAAAGGTCTCTGGGCGCAGGAAAAGCCGTCGCCTGCCTGGATCGAAGTAGTCACTCACCACGCTCGTGTGGCGAAGGATCTGCACGTCGCTAGCTTCGTGAGAGGCGAGGAACTCCGCAGCGATGTCGGCCCCGGTTTTGTTGATGGGTGCCTGCACGCGTCGTCCGCGCTCCATGTTTTGCTGGAAGCGACCGGCGGCATAGCGTGCGGCGGCGTAGCCTGCGATGGCGACGAAGATGAGGACGAAGATCATGCGCGGCCATGATGGCGGCGAAGTGGATCAGGCGCAACGGCGTGAACGCGGCCGACTCAGAGCCCCTCGGGGTGCCGTGCCTTGAAGCCGCGCAGGCTTCGCGAGTCCGTGGTCCAGCGCGGGCCTTTGTCTCGTCCGCTCGCGCTCGAGGTGTCAAGGCGGAGGCCGGCGACGACCACGAAGGCGTGACCGTCCTTCGCATACACCGTCACCCATTCGCCTTCACCCTTCTCGCCGAAGCGGCGCAGCTCATCAGAGGTGGTGGGACGATTCAGCAGTCCGGCATGGTGCAGGACGTAGCTGACGGCTCCCGAGCAGTCGTAGCCTGTGTCCTCGATCTTCCCGTGGCCGCCGCCCCAGCGGTAGGGCTTGTCTTTGATCTTGTTGCCCGCAGCGATCATCTTCATCACGGGCTCGGGCATGTTAGCGGGCGGCACGGCCTGATCTTTGAGGAGCAAGCTGGTCTTGCCGTTTTCATAGTTGTAGGTCCAGACACGAGGACCCGAGGAGCACTGCACCAGGAGCAGACTGGTGCCCAGAAGCAGCAGGAGGCGAAGGGTGATGGCAGGCATGGATGAAATTTAACACATCCGAAATAATCTAGGCAACCTTTTCGTGACGCTCCGCTCCGGCGTGCTAGCGATGGCGGATGTTGATCTCGGAGATCTTTTACTCCGTTCAGGGCGAGGGCACGTTGGTGGGCACGCCCTCCGTTTTTGTGCGCACGTCTGGCTGCAATCTTCGCTGCCGGTGGTGTGACACTCCGTATGCTTCCTGGCGGCCCGAGGGCACGGAGATGTCCGTCGATGAAATCCTGGCCGCCGTGCTCGTGCATCCCACGCGGTTTGTCGTCGTCACGGGTGGGGAGCCGATGATTGCCAAGGCGATGCCAGACCTGCTTTCGAGACTGCGCCGTGCGGGGAAGCACATCACGATCGAAACCGCCGGCACGGTGCTTCCCGAGGGTGTGGCCTGCGATCTCGTCAGCCTGAGCCCGAAGCTGAGCAACTCAACGCCGGGGACCGAGGCCGGAGCCTGGGTGCAGCGGCATGAGGACACGCGTTCTCGGCCATCCGTCCTGCGTGCTTGGTGCGAGGCCTATGACTACCAGTTGAAGTTCGTGATCTCGACAACGGAAGATTTGACGGAGGCGCAGAGCGTAGTCGCTAGCATCGGGCTGCCGATCCCGCCGGAAAAGGTGCTGCTGATGCCCGAGGGCACGAGCGCCGAGGCGATTCAATCACGCACCAGCTTGCTGGTCGAGGCCTGCAAGGACTATGGCTACCGCTACAGTCCACGGCTGCACATTGATCTCTTTGGCAATCGGCGCGGCACCTGAGCTGGCGCACGAAGACTGGAAGCTCCAGCGGCTAGCATCCAGCGCATTTCCTCGATTATCCATATTTTAGCTTTGATTTTAACATCAGCTAATTATCATCGGCCCAGATTCTGCGGCCACGCCGCCCCTTGTTTCACCCTCTGCCTCCCAGTCCTACCATGCAGTTCGTCTTCCCTACCAGTCTCAATCTCGGCCGTGAAACCGGAGAAGGCTTTCATCAGGAACTCCTGCGTGGGCTCACGCACAAGCTGAACAACCTGCTCGCCGTCATCCAAGGCTTCAGCAGCCTCATCCTCATGAATGAGGACACGGACCCCGGCGTGCTGGAGAACGTGGGCCACATCAAGGAAGCCTCCGTCAACATGTCCGCCCTCAGCGAGCGCATTCGTGGCGCTGGTGGTTGTGCCAAGGTGAGTCCGCAGCCCCTGGTGGTGAGCGATTATCTGAATGTGGTCGATGGCACGGTGCGTGAGCCGTTTACCAAGGCAGGCGTGCCGCTGGACATCGAAGTGCAGCCCGGTCTGCCACCGGTCCTGGTCGATCCCACGAAGTTCAAAGACATCTTGATCGAGCTGCTCAAGAACGCCGCCGAAGCCGCTCAGAAAGGCAATGGTCGCGCCTTGCTCCGCGTTTGTGGCCCAGGTGTGATCACTCCAGCGCAGGAGCGTCGTGTGGACATCCTTGTTAGCAACACGGGCTCCAGCATTGCCCCCGAAAAGCTCTCCGAAGTCTTTCGGCCCTTCACCGGCAGCAAGAACAGCAACCACCTGGGCCTGGGCCTGACCATCGCCGCGATGCTGTCCCATCAGATGAATCTCCAGCTCGGCGTGCATTCTGAAAACTTCACTACGACCTTCTGGCTGAGCTGCCCGATGGCGTGAAGTGGCGGTTGCTTGTGAGGATTTGCTGGCGCATAGGCAGGAGCGGCTCTCCAGACTCGATGGGCGGCCCCGGCGTTGAACCGTCGGGATTTTGCATTCAGTCCCATCCGTCTTCCGCTTTTTTAGTTATTCCATGAGGTTACGCAATCTGACTCGTCGGCTCGAAATCGGTGCCAACTCCTACCTTTTCGAATCGTCCGACGGCTACCGCTTTGTAATCGACGCCGGGATGCACCCCAAGGCCGAAGGGCGGCAGGCCATGCCGGACTTTGATTCCGTGCCAGCCGACAGCCTGGACGCGATTCTTTTGTCCCACGCGCACCACGACCATCTGGGCGCGCTTCCCGTGCTTCAGCGATCCCATCCAAATGCGCCGGTGTTCATGACCGAGTTCACGGGTGAAGTCTCCGATGCCATGCTGCACAACTCGGTCAACGTGATGACCAAGCAGCGGGAAGAGGCGGGACTCGGCGAAATGCCCTTCTTCAACCATCGAGAGGTAGAATCGCTTCGCCGTAGCTGGACCTACGTGGAGTTGAAGCGCGCCTTTGAGCTGCCTGATTCCGACATCGAGTGCCGCTTTCACGATGCAGGACACATCGTTGGCTCCGCCGGCATCCAGATTACTGAGAACGGCAAGAGCCTGCTCTACACTGGCGATGTGAATTTTGAGTCCCAGACCATCTGCCTGCCTGCCGACTTCCCCAAAAAGGGCATCGACGTGCTCATCATGGAGACCACCCGCGGCGACTATCAACGTCCTGCCAGCTACTCCCGGCGCTCGGAGAAAGAGCGGCTGGGGCAGGTGATTCGGGAAACCCATGAAGCAGGTGGCTCCGTGTTGATCCCCGTCTTCGCCCTCGGCAAGACCCAGGAAGTCATGGTCATGCTGCACGAGCTGTATCTCAATGATTTGATCCCTGAGATGCCGCTCTTCATTGGCGGCCTCAGCACCAAGATCACCGTCCTGCACGACAAGTATTGCACCAGCACCCGGCGCAACTACTCCAGCTTCATGCTCCTTGATGACATCGATATTCTCGTGCCGTCGAGTGGTCGCAGACGGCGGGACATCTCCTATCAGCCCAAGTGCATCTTCGCTTTGAGCAGCGGCATGATGTCCGCAAAGACCACGAGCAATGGCTTCGCCCAGACCTTCCTGGACAATCCTCGGAACACGGTCGCCTTCGTCGGCTACACCGATCCTGAGTCCCCTGGCTACAAGGTGCGCCATGCCAAGAAGGGCCAGCAAGTCGTGCTCGATTCTGACAAGCCACCCGTCACCGTGAATGCTCGCATCGAGAGCTTCGACTTCAGTGCCCACGCGCCCCGCGAGGACCTCCTCGACTACGCCGTGAAACTGAAACCCAAGAAAATTCTCCTCGTCCATGGAGACGAGCCCGCGCAGCTCTGGTTCGAAAACCAGTTCAAAGCTCAACTGCCCACCACCGAAGTGATCCGGCCCTTCCCTGGGACGTGGTTTGATTTGTGGTGATGACGAAGGCGTGAAGGCTAGCGCTTCTTCTTGGCCGCTTTCTTGGCTTTGCGCGCCGCCTTCGCGGGAGGCGCTTTCTTGGCCACGACGGGACGCGCTTGCTTCTTCGCAGGCTTGGCTTTGACCTTCTTCGTCGCCTTCTTGGCTGCTACTGGAACTTTCGCCTTCGCAGGCTTCGATGGGGCGGACTTCTTTGCTTTGGCTGGCTTTGCGGCCTTGGGTGCTGCTTGTGGTTTGGGACCTTGAGCATGAATAGCAGCCAGCTCTTTCTCCAATTCGGCCAGACGACGCGAGGTCGAGTCTAGCTTCTTGGCGATGAGCCGGGCCACGAACTCGAATAGAGAGGCGTGGAAGGCGGGATCTTCGTCGCGAGGATGGATGTCCTGGAGGAATTTCTGGTCCACGGCGAGGCAGACGGCCTTCGAGGCGGCGACCACGGAGGCGAGGCGCTTGTCGTGATTGACCAGGGCGAGTTCGCCAAAGACTTCTCCTGCGCGGGTGATGCTGGCGACGGGCTTGTTGCCCACGCGGACATCGAGCTGGCCGCTGAGCAGGATGTAGAAACGGGAGTCGATCGTGCCTTCCTTGATAATCGCATCGCCCACGTCGCACTGGAGGAGGTTGCTGGAGTTCAGCACGTCATCGAGTTGCTCGTCGGAAAAGCTGTTGAGGAAAGGAACGGCCTGGAGGGCCGCCGGGCGGGCACCATCTTCGGGAATGTAGGCAAATTCTTTCATAGTCTGGGAGGGACAGCACGAGGCTGCCAGAAGTGGGGAAGATTGAACAGAATATTTATTTGGCAGCAGGGGCTGCGGGTTGTGATGACCAAAATACTTCGGGCGGTTGCAGGTCCTTGCCTTCATCATCAAAGCGAGTGCCGATTTCCTGGAGCGGCAGCGCGCGGGCGATGTCCAGTCCCGCTTTGATATTGGCTGGTGTGAAAACGAGGCGCGTGAGGGCCATGCCTTTGAGTGGCGTGAGATCAGAAACGGGCGTTTCCGCGATGTGGAGGCGTTGCAAGGCGGTGCCGGTCAACGGGCTGAGATCCTTCACCTTTGTGCGGTGCAGGGTGAGGCTCACAAGCGGCACGGTGCGCAGCGGCGCAATGTCTTCCACAGGGCAGCCGGTGAGCCATAGCATGTGAAGATTGGGGCACTTCGCCAGGGCGCTCAGGTCAGACACTTGAGAACCAACGAGGTTGAGTTCCGTGATGGAGGCACCTTCGAGGCCATCGAGTTTGCTGACGGGGGTGCCGCTGAGGTAGATCTTTTCAATTGGAGCACCACGCAGTGGAGTGAGATCGGTGACGCGTGTCCGTTCCAGCATGATCTCGCGGATGGGCAGGCCTTTGAGCGGGCTGAGGTCGCCCACATTCGTGCCGCTCAGATCAATCGCCATGATGGGAATGCCAGCGAAGCCGCGGAGGTTGTCCACCTTCTGATCGTGGAGGTCGATGGCGATGGGGACCCCGTTCTCAATGCTGAACTGGGCTCCGCCCTCGTAGGCGCTGTTGTAGTGCTTGATCTCGCTGTGCAGGAGTTCCTCGGTCCAGAAGATCTTGCGATACTCCGTGGCGGGTTTTGCGGGAGAGGGCTCGGGAGTTGAGGTGGGGGAAGCTATTGCCGCAGGAGTCGTCGCAGGTGCGGCTGGCGCAGCGGGAATGGGGGTAGGTGCGCTCGATGCGGGGGCGGGCTTGTCATCGCAAGAGGCGAGCAGAAGCAGGGCAGGCAAAACCTTGAAAGCGTGAGCACATGTCATGCCTCTGGAATCATGGAAACACAGGCAAGGCGCAAGCATTAAGTCAGCGGCGATGCAACGATCAGGTGCCGGGTGCGGATGTATCTTGCCTAGCAAACTCTGCACAATGATGAGCAATCTGTGAAGGAACGACGGCCCGTCTCAATCGTCTTAACCGATGGCAGAGGCGGTGGCCGACCTCGTCTTTGCTCCAGGATGTGATGCGCATCCTCTCTCGCGGTGCCGGCAATCAACTGCATTTCCACATCTTCCCACTGGAACCACCGCCATGAGCAATCCCTTCCTTAAACTGGACTGTGCCACCCGTCGTCGCTTCATGACTCAGACCGCCAAGGCGGCGTTGGGCGTGAATGTGCTCTCCATGTCGAGCAAGCTGCAAGCCGCCTCTGAGGCTGCGCCCAAGGGCGTGGGCGGCAAGGCGAAATCCGTCATCTACCTCTACATGCAGGGGGGCATGAGCCACATTGATACCTTCGACCCCAAGACGGGCGAGACCAAAGGCTATGCTGATCCGATCAGCACAAGCGCTGGCTTCCAGCTCGGTGGTTACATGACCAAGACGGCCAAGCAGGCGAACAAGATCAGCATCGTCCGCTCCATGCTCATCAAGACTGCCGTCCACGCCAGCGCGAACTACCTCATGCACACCGGCTATGAGCCGCGCTCGACCATCGTGCATCCCTCGCTCGGAGCCTGGGCTCAGCATTATCTCGGCAAAGAAGGCACCCTGCCATGCAGTGTGAATATCAGCGCCGCCGATCCGCATCCAGGTGCCGGCTTCTTCCCACCTGCCTACTCGCCCGTGCCGATTCGTGATCCCATGACCGGCCTCGCCAATGTGAAGCCTACCGTGAGCGACAGCCTCTTCGACAAGCGTCTCAGCCTGCTCAATGCCTTCGATGAAGGCTTCCTCGACAAATACAAGACCCGCGAGGTGAAGGAATACACCGAGTTCTACGATGAGACGCTCAAGCTCATGAAGAGCGAGGACTTGAAGGCCTTCGACATCAGTCAGGAAAGCGATGCCACCAAGGCATTGTATGGCACCACCACGTTCGGTAAGGCCTGCATGCTCGCCCGCCGTCTCGTGCAGAACGGGGTTCGCTTCATTGAGGTGCAAACAGGCGGCTGGGACATGCACAACTACATCGACGATGCCATGAAGACCACAGGTGTCGCCATGGATGAAGTCTATGCCGCTCTCCTCCAGGATCTGGAGGCCAATGGTCTGCTGGATTCCACGCTTGTCGTGCTGGCTTCCGAGTTTGGCCGCACGCCGGACATCAACGAAAACAATGGCCGCGATCACTACCCGGTCTTCAGTTCCGTCTTCGCCGGGGGCGGTATCAAAGGCGGCTACGTCCACGGCTCCACCGACGCCACGGGCAAGGCGATTGCCGACAAGCAGGTGGGCGTGGGTGACTTCATCGCCACCATTGGCACAGCACTGGGCCTGCCCGTCACCGAGGTCACCATGTCCCCAAGCAATCGTCCTTTCACCGTCGGTGACAAAGGAGTGCCCGTGGTGGACCTTTTCGCATAACACCAATTTTCAGCATCATGGTCGCCGGGCGGGGTGTCTTTTTTCGGGCACTCCGCCCGGCTTCATTTAGGGGCACGCGTGCCGAATCATTTAGCGGGTTGTTCAAAGGTTGCGATGCGTGGCGCGTTTGGGTAAAACCATCGCACTCATGAAATCCTTCGTCCTAATCACATGCCTCTCCGTCGGTTTTTTGGCCGCGGCACAAGCTGAAGAGTTCCGCACGTTCACCAATGCCAAAGGTCAGTCGATCAAGGCAAAGATGGTGAACGTGGCGAACGGAGCCGTGACTATTCAGCGGGAGGACGGCCAGCAGTTTACTTTGCCAATGGGCACCTTGAGCGCTGTCGATCAGGCCTTCATCAAGCAAGCAGGCGCTTCCACACCACCTCCTGCCGCCCCGCCTAGCACCACGCTCAAGACGGCCTCAGGTCCCAATGACAAGCTGACGCCCGAGCAGGTGAATGCGGCCGTGGGAACTGAACTTTTCTCCGCCAACATGCTATGGGAGACGGCGGCGACCGATGTCGCTCAGCGGCTCGGCCTTCGTGAGGAATCCAAGACCAAGGCGCAGAGTAGTTACCGGCTGTATCCCAAGGCCGATCTCCAGCTCTTCGGTGCGCATCCATATTCCATCGCTCTCTACGCCGACAATGAGCGGGTGTCTTCCATCTCGATGGTGTTCGCGAACAAGGGCGACCTTTTCAGTTCCAAGGGCAGCGCGGAGATGCACTTCGACAAGGACTCTACTCCAGCGCAGCTAGCCCAGGCAGCGAAAATCGTCCGCACCGCCATGGACAAGGATTTGGGAGCCATCAGCGAGGCCCTCACCAAGGTGCTCGGCGAGCCGAAGAAGGAGCGTTTTGGCGACGGCGCGGGCCGCATGAACATGCAGCGCTGGGACTGGCGCGGGCACTCCATCCTGCTGGCCGATGCAGAGAGCGGAGACAAAGAGCCCGAGTATGTCGGTCTTCAGATCGTGACCACCGCCTTCGCGGATGCTGGTGGCAAGGCCGCCAAGACCTCCGACGTGGTGATCCGCGAGCACGCCAAGTCCAACATCGAGAACCGCAAAAGTGGTGATGTGGTGATCAATGACATCCCGATGGTGGACCAGGGACCCAAGGGCTACTGCGTGCCGGCGACTGCGGAGCGCGCGCTGCGTTTCATGGGCATGCCGGCGGACATGTATGTGCTCGCGAATGCCGGCGGCACTGGATATGGCGGAGGCACGAGTGTGGATCTGCTGCTTCAGGGCGTGGGCCGCCAGATTCGGGCGAAGAGCCGCTCGTTCGATAGCTGGGATGGTGAACTGAAGATGCGCGACATCGCTCGCAGCATCGACAAAGGCATCCCCATCATCTGGGCTCTCTACAGCACCAAAGGCTTCAACGACACAGCCAACAAACGCACCGAAGTGCGCAAGCAGGTGAGCGACTGGGCGGAGTGGAAGACCAAGGTCACAGGCGAGTCCGCCACCAATCAGCTCGAGATGGACAAGGAAACCGCGCACGTCGTGCTCATCATTGGCTACAACAAAGACACCAACGAGATCGCCTTCAGCGATAGCTGGGGCGAACGCTACAAGGAGCGCTGGATCACGATCACCGAAGCCGAGCAAGTCTCGCAGAAGCGCTTCTACGTCGTCGGCTTCTAGCGATTCTTGATCGGGCCTTCGCGCACGCCGCCCAGCTTGCCGCGCAGGTGCTTGTCGAGGAATGCGCGGATGTTTCGAATCAGCGGCTGGTTGTAAAACACATGCCCTTCGCCCTCGCCCGTGAGCAGAGTGGACGAAATGCCCGCAGCTTCCAGTGCCGCATCGAATTCCTTCGGTTGGTCGTAGGGCACCAGGTTGTCCTTGGTGCCATGGATGTGAAGGAAGGGCGGATCATCCTTGGAAATGTAGGTCACCGGTGAGGCTGCTTTGGCTTCGGCTTGGCGAGCGCTGAGCTTGCCTCCGAGCAGCTTGCCGATGCCAGACTTCGCGTTCTCGGGATCAATGATGCTGCCCTTGCCAGCGAATGTGAGGAAGTTCGCCGGGCCGCAGAAATTCACCACGCAGGTCACACGACTGCTCTGATCCAGGTGTTTGCCCACGGTGCCCTCCAGCTCCTTCACATCGCCCCCAGTTCCGAGCAGGCTGACGAGGTGCCCGCCTGCGGAAATGCCGAAGACGCCGATCTTGTCGCTGTCGATGCCGTAGTCCTTCGCGTGCGCTCGCAGCCAGCGGATCGCCGCCTTGCAATCATGGATCTGCATCGGGTGCGGACCTTCGTTGGTGAGGCGGTAGTTGAGCGTGGCGCCCACATAGTTGCCGTTCTCGATGAGCGGCAGCAGAGCGCCGCCGCTGTTCTTACTGCCATTTTCCCAGCCCCCACCGTGGATGAAAACCACCAGCGGCAGCGGCTTCTCAGAGGGCTTCTCAGGCACAAACAAATCAAGCGTCTGCCGCCAGTTGGTGGTGCCTGCGTAATTGAGGTCGCGGATGGCCAGCATGCCCTTCGGCGCTGCGAGGGGCGTCTCGTTGCTCTGGCAACTGGCCGTGAACGGCAGAACGAAGGTGATCAGGAAAACGTGAAGCAAGCGCATAGAGCCGCGATGCTACGCCAAACGAACCCCGACTGGCAAGGCGTGACCGCGCATGAAGTCGGCAGCGCTCATGCGCTTGCGGCTTTCGGGCTGCACTTCGACGAGTTCGAGCAAGCCTTCGCCGCACGACACGATGAACGGCGATGCTGACACCACGGTGCCGCCAGCAGGACAAGCCTCGGCGTTCTCGACCACGCGCGTGGAGTGAACCTTCAATGGCGCGCCATCGGGAAGCGTGGTGAAGGTGCCTGGCCACGGCGTGTAGGCGCGCACGGTGCGCTCGATCTCGGCAGCGCTGCGCGACCAGCAGACGCGACCGTGCTCACGCGTGAGCTTGCCAACGTGCGTGGCGAGGGCGTTGTCCTGCGGCGTGCGTGTGGCCTTGCCTTCGGCGAGAAGATCAAGCGCTTGCTCCAGCGCTGCCGGTGCAGCCACGGCGAGCCGATCATGCAACGAGCCGCCGGTTTCATCGGGCGCGATGGCCATGCGATCCATGAGGATGATGTCGCCCGTGTCGAGCCCTTCATCCATGTGCATGATCGTCACGCCCGTCTCCGCATCGCCTTCGCGAATCGCGGCCTGAATGGGCGATGCACCACGATACTTCGGCAGCAGCGAGGCATGAACATTGATGCAGCCGAGTCGCGGCGCATCGAGCACCGCCTTGCTCAAGATCTGGCCATACGCAATCACGACCGCGATGTCGGCCTCGAAGGCCTTCGCTTCATCCACCGCACGCCGCAGTCGCTCCGGCTGAATCACCGGAATGCCGGCCGCCAGCGCGCGCACTTTCACCTGCGGTGGCGTGAGCACCAGCTTGCGACCGACCGGTTTGTCCGGCTGCGTGATGACCCCGACGACTTCGTGCTTCGGCGTCGAGAGCAACCATTCGAGTGAAGGCAAGCCGATGTCGCCCGTGCCGATGAAAAGTATTCGCATGTGGAGCGAAGGTGCCGAATGCCGCCTGCGGATCAAGGCGATGGTGTGGCCCTGCGTTTCGCGAATACCAAACGCGCTAGCCACCATACGATCACGCACCACGGTGCCAGAGCGATCAGCCAGAGCCTGCTGGCTTCAAGCGATGGGGAGGCGCTCTCTTTCTTGCTGCCTTGCTGCATCGCGAAGAGGTCACTGATCGCGATCATCGAGACCAGTCCCACACCAGCAAGAATTGGCGAACGCTCCCTCACGACAAGGACGACGAAAAAGACCAGCCATCCGGTAACGCCAACCGGAGTCAGATTTTGATTCCAGTCGGCGAGGTTCATGAGGGCTCTAGTTGCTAGACTTTCATCGCCTCGATTGCCTTCCAGGCATCGAGTTCCATGATGTGGCCGAGGATTTCGTGGAGCACGCGGGCAGGGGACTGGCTAGCGTCGATGTTCACCACTTTGTCGCCAGCGTAGTAGTCCAGGATCGGCTTGGTCTCGGCGTCGTAGATGGCGAAGCGCTCGAAAATGACTTTGTCGCTGGCGTCGTCGAAGCGGTTGTCCTTCAGCGCGCGTTTGCGCAGGCGGCGGGCAAGTTCTTCGCGGTTCGGGCACGAGAGGTGGAAGAGCTTGAGCACTTCCACATCGGGTTCGAGCAGCTTGGCCTGCTCCACATTGCGAGGGATGCCATCGAGCACCAGGAAGTCGATGTCGGGCTTGTAGAGACGGCTGTCCACGCGGTCCTTCACATTGGCGCGCCAGAGTTTCACCGTCAGGTCGTCGGGCATGAGTTCGCCCTTGCTGGCGTAGTTCACGAACTGCTGGCCGAGCGGTGTGCGCGTGTCGAGCGAGCGAAACACATCGCCGCAGGCGAGATGGTGGAAACGCGGGACGGAGCCCAGCACCTTGCCCTGCGTGCCTTTGCCGCTGCCGGGAGCGCCGAGGATGAGGATGGTGCGGTAGCGGGTGGTGGGAATGTCGTCGGCCATGGTGTGGTGCGGTTTTTAGCACAGGCGATGCCTGTCACAAACGAAAGCACGGATTGCGGACCAGCCTTCTTGCCAGCTCAAGTCATCGAGATTTCGCGTGATGACGCGATGAACCACGACGTTTTCATTGGCGGGTGCCCAGGTGGCAGGATCGGTGGGACCAAAGAACAAATGGCATGGCACCCCACACGCGGCGGCGAGATGGCTGATGCCGCTGTCGTGCCCGAGGAAGGCGGAGCACGAGGGCAAACGGCGCGCGACTTCCACCAGCGGCAGCGAGTCCCAGTGCTCGATGTTTAAGTCCGGGCACGCGTCGCGGACGGCGTCCGTGATGCCGCGTTCGCGCTCGGCTTCGCCTGTGATGAGCACCAGCGGGTGATCGCGCAGCTCGTGCAGCACCCGACACCAGTGATCGAGGGACCAGTTCTTTTTGATCGAGCCGCTGCCGGGATGAACGGCGATGCGTGGGCTGCGTGCCTCGGCGTTCGCCACCTGGATGCGCGGCGCGGGATCATCGAGATACATCGCGAGGCTTTCGAGCGGCTTGGCGAGTTGGCTAGCCGCGTGGCCCTGGCCTTCCTCAACCCGATGCGGCGCGTCCAGATACGTGCGCACGCCGATGCGTTCCATGTTCCCGCGCACGATGCTGTCGGGATCGTGCAGGTAGCTGATGATGACGTTGAAGCTCTTCAGCCACTCGACCAGTTCGTCATCCAGCTTCGCGCCCGGAACGAAGAGCAACGCATGGCTGCGGTGCTCGATGTTGCGCGTGGCATCCGCGATGCCTGCGGCCACTGCGAGTGCGGTGATCGCCGGGTAGCCGAGCACTTCGATCTGCGTGTCCGCGATCGTGTCGCGCACCAGCTTGATAGCTGGCAAGGTAACGATGAAGTCCCCGATCGCACCGCCACGGATGATGAGGATGCGACGCATGGCTTTGCCGTGCCTTTCAGATCACCACCACAGCAACGCCGCGACAAGCACCGCAACGCCATAGACGATGCCGCCGATGCTAGCGAGCTGCCAGCGTGCTGGCTGCGCGGTGATCCAGTTCACCGCATCGCGCATGAGGAAAGGCATGCCGACGAAATACATGCCGGCGATGATCCACACGTAGGCGATGCAGGGCAGCAGCAGACGGCTGGCCTGTGGTTGCAGATAGGCGGCTTGCAGCACGATGCCACCAACGAGGAGCATCAGGCAACCGAGAGCGCGCACCGAGAGGAATTCCTTCATGTGTGTCAGCACCAGCACGAATCCGATGGGCACAATGATGAGAAACCATTTCCGCAGGGTGTGAAATTCTCCCATGTCCATGTTGGCAAGGCAGATCATGCCCCAGACGAAGGCTATGCTGAGCAGCACGACACCCCAGAAGTAGTTGCGAGGGAAGGCTTTCAGGAAGGTTTTTACCTGTGCGGCCTTGAGCAGCGCGATCAGATGTCCGGCGATCAATGCCAGGCCCACCACGATGCCGGTGCCCTTGAGCGGAATGCCGCCGGATTCGTTCTGGTGGTAGAGGTAGTTGTAGAGGTCTTCGAGCATGGGCGCGGTGATTCAAGCATTGACGCTGAGGATGTCATCTGGCAAACCGAGGTTCCTCTGCTGTTGTTGCAGGCTTTTGCCCATGCCCCTCCGCTTCCTTATTATTGTCGAAAACCTTCCCGTGCCACTTGATCGACGAGTCTGGCAGGAGGCCTGTGCCCTTCGTGATGCAGGTCATGACGTGACGGTGATCTGCCCGCAGATGCGCGGTTACACGACGCCATTCGAGGTGCTGGAAGGCATCACGATCTATCGCCACTGGATCACGGACGAGGCGAAGGGGATCAAAGGCTTCCTCGGCGAGTATGCGAGCGCGCTGTGGGGCGAGTTTGCCTGCGCCTTGAAAGCGTGGAGGACGAAAGGCTTCGACGTGGTGCATCTGTGCAATCCGCCGGACCTGCTCTTCCTCGTGGCGCTGCCGTTCAAGCTGCTGGCGGGTGTGAAGGTGATCTTCGACGTGCATGATCTGTGGCCGGAGATGTTCGAGGCGAAGTTCGGTCGGCGTGGTCTGCTTTACTGGGCGGTGCGAATCGCCGAGCGCTGCACCTTGGCCATGGCCGATACGGTGATGGCGACCAATCAAAGTGTGCTCGCCGCCGTGAAGCAGCGCGGTCGCAAGGCGGACGACGAGGTCTTCATCGTGCGAACCGCGCCGAACAAGCTCAACACCTTGCTGCCCGAGGACCCGGTTTTGAAAAAGGGCCGAACGCACCTGGTCGGCTACATCGGCGTGATGGGGAACGCGGACGGCGTGAACTACCTCATCGAGGCCGCGCGACACATCGTTCACACACGGAAGCGCACAGACGTGCAGTTCCTGCTCATGGGCAGCGGGCCGGAGCACGCGGAACTCATCAAGCTGCGCGACGCACTGGGGCTCGCGGCGTTCGTCGATATGCCGGGACGCGTCTCGAACGAGTTCCTGTTCACCGGTTTGAAGACGATGGACCTCGGCGTCGCGTGCGATCCCATCAACGATTACAACGACCACTGCACGATGAACAAGACGCTGGAATACATGGCCTTCGGCAAGGCGCAGGTCATGTTCGGCACGCGCGAGGGTCGCTTCAGCGCAGGCGAGGCAGCGCGGTATGTGATGGAGAACTCCGCCGAGCAGCTCGGTGATGCGATTCTCGGGTTGCTTGACGATCCTGCGGAACGCGAGCGCCTTGGCAGAATCGGTTACGAGCGACTCACCACGGAGCTGTGCTGGGAGAAATCGGTGGAGCAGTTGCTGGCGACGTATGCGAGGGCCACTCGGTGAATGACGAAGGTGGCGTAACCGGTAGGGCCTTCGATCAGCAGGCGTAAGCTATCGCGCAGCCTGAGGCTGCTGGAGGGGCTCCTTTTCGTTACCTGCTGAGCGCCTTGGAAACATCTTCGTATTCGATGCCAGGACCCATGAGTGACCTGAGGTGGGTGGCTTGGTCAAAGTGCCCCCTGGCAATCAGGCTCATGGCTGCTCCCGAAAGAAAAGCGTCTCTCAATGGAGCTTGGTGAGCGAATTCATGGGCCGTGGCGGCGATTCTCCCCGTCTGGGATGGATCATTGGCGATTAGTTCGCCGAGTTCCCGTAAGGCTAGCTGCATCGAAGGGTGAGCGGTCGCCCTTCGATTGCGCAACCAAATCAACGGCGTCTTCAAGTTTTGATAGCCTGTTGTCTGGATGGCTAAAGCTAGCAAGTCGCGGCTCCAGCTTGCATCAGCTTTCATCGCCTCATCCAGTGCCCGGTGTGGTTGGCTTCCACGTGCAAGATGGACAATCACTGGTCCCATGGCAGCGCGTCTCAAGCTCTCGTCTGCAAGGGATTCTGCCCACACTTGGCTACGGATGATGTCGGCCTGACTCCAGGTGGTTGCTACCTGAGCCACCGCCTTCCTCTTGGTGAATGGGTCTGCCAGAGACAGCGCCAAATTTGCGGCCAAGCTATGAGACCGTAAGCCCGCATCGGCGATCAGATGCTCTTCCAACGAGGTCTTTAGCATCGGATCGCCAATCTGTTCAACATAGTGCCATGCGCCTTGATGATCCGTCCTGGCCCACTCACTTATCACGGATTTCATCGCGGCATGGCGCAGGGACGCTGAATTGATCCCCATTGCATAATCAAGCGCATCCTTTTTCGATGACTTCCACCATTTGGGGAACAGAACCGCCAACCACCGATGGCGGAGCATCGGCGCTGGATGATCTAAAATTTGGCCTAGCGCTCCCTGGTAGTGATGCGGCGATATTCTTGCCAACCATCCATCAACCAGAGGGGCGTCGTCTTCAGATGTCTCCGGGCTGAGAACTGGAGCCGCAGCGCGAGTTTCTGCGGCCACGAGATGCTGGCTTGCGGCTGGCAACCATCGAGCTGTATGCCGGAACTGTGGGGCTGGCAGCCATGATTCCTGACTCATGAGGCCAGCGACCAGGCCGAGCGCCAGAAAGCACATTCTAAAGGCTGCTGCGGGAGCGATCATGGTGGATAACGTTTGAGCCAAGATTCGCGCACAGGGGCTTCGAGCCATTTCAAGGCTTCATCGCCTTGCAGCCATCGAAGTGCGCCGGGGCGGTCTTCACGCAGCCAGCCTATCCATTGCTCCCTGGCCTCGGTCCCTCTCCGCTGTTCATCCATGATCTCAGAAGTCCACTCGATGGCTTGCCTTCGATCCATCATTCCTAACGATCTAACGCGCCCAACCGAAAGATCATCAGACGGCACGGATTCTCGCAACCGCTGTGCTTCCCCTGGGGCAACTGCCGCCAAAGTCGCATACCATTGCACGCGAACATCGCTGCCCGGCAGATCGGCAGCGAACTGGTCCATCCAATCGCTCGCATCCCTGAGCGTTGTCGATGCTGCAAGCATGGCGGCCATCTCCTCTACCAGCGTGGCTTTGGTTGATGGTGCCAGCCCCCCCAGCCACGCTTGCACTTCCGTTCGTGGCAGGATGAGCAGCGATGCTCCCACTCCCTGGACCATTCTCGATGTGAGTTCACCTGCCGGGAGTTTCTGGACGAGACGAAACACTGCATCGCTGTCCAGCATCGCCCACCGCTCAAGCAATGCGGACAGGTGCTGCTCCCTGGATCGTCCGCCGCGCCACTCATAAAGGACGCGCGCGATGAACTCGGGATCGGTCGTCAGGCTGATGTTCACCAGCTCCCGAGCCATTGGCTCATCCATCACGCCCTTCAGCCATTCGGAAGCAGCCTCAGGATCTCGTTCCCGCCATCTCATCCCATGCTTGGCGGCCAAAGCAGCACGGGCGGTGGGCTCTCTCATTTCCCATGCGGCACGAGCTGCGAGATCAGGCCTGACAGCAGCCAGACGGTGAGTGATCCAGTCCCTCAGCACGGCATCGTGGGAGACATCATCCGGCAGCAGGGCAATGGCTTGATCAAGATCGGAAACCGCCAGCCGCGTGAGATTGCTTTGCATCGCGAACCTTCGCTGGGCTGAATCGCTAATGCCTTGCATGACTCGCACGCCGAGATCGTCAGCCAGGGTAAACAGCGGCTCTGCGACAAAAGCATCCCCACGCCGATCTGGTGCAGCCGTGGGCCTTCCGAATAATGCAATGAGGCCGCCTAGAGCAGCGCCTAGCACAAAGCAAAGCATCACATTGAGGCTCTCGGCACGCAGTGCATTCATGGCAGCCAGAATACCGGCTCACCCGCCTGTTTGGCAAGCCCACCCTCAGTTCTCCACAATCTTGATCTCAGGTCCGAGGAACTTCGGCTGCGTCCGCAACAGTTCCGCATCGAGAACTGCTGCGACTCGCGCCAAGGCCTCGCGCACCACATTCTTGATGGCGGTGAGGCGGGTAAGATCAGGGTCCTCGGCATTCAGACCAACGGCATCGATATTGCGGCTCTGCGCAAGATAGACGGCGCGTTCGTTGTGAAAGTGCTGCGAGACGATGACGATGCGTTCCTGGCCAAAGACCGCCTTGGCACGCACCATCGAGTCGAGCGTGCGAAAGCCCGCGTAGTCACAGTAAATTCGATTCTCAGGCACTCCTGCTGTGATGAGTGCTTCCTTCATCATGGAGGGCTCATCATAGTCAGGCCTGCCGTTGTCGCCGCTGACGATGAGGGCCTGGCTACGCCCCGACTTAAACAAATCCGCCGCTGCGCTGATGCGCTTCGCGAAGAAGCGGTTCGCATTGCCATTGGGCAGCGTTCTTGAGCAGCCCAGCACTACTGCCACGCGTGGCGTGCCCGAAAGCTCCTCGGCCTTGTTAAATGTGCGGCCTTGGGCGCTGGATTGCACCATACAATGAGCCGCCAAGACGATCAGTGCGGACAAGAGAAAGCCCCATGCGAGGAGCTTGATCAAGCGTCGCATGGGGCCTCGGGAAATCATCGCTGTGGATTTACTGGTAACTGGACTCGACGCGTTTGGCCACGTCCTTGAAGCCATAGTCGAAGTTGTAGATCTCCTTCAGGGCCTCCAGGTATTCATCGCGCTTGCCGACCTTCTCGTAAACCATGGCCAGCTCGTAGAGCAGCTCCTTCTTGATGTTGTCCATCGCGGGCATGTCTTTCGCAGCGTCGGAGAAGGCATTGATGGCAAGGTCATTCATGTTCTTCTTCTCGAAGCACTTGCCCAGCATGAGCAGCGCCTTGATGCGCAGGTTGGGATTCGTGCGCGCCTGCTGTAGCTCGGGAATGGCTTCACCAAACATGCCGCAATTGAAGTATGCCTGGCCAAGATCAAAGCGATAGGCCTTGTCGGTGGGATTGCGATCCACGCGTTGCTTGGCCTCTTCGACGGCTTTCATGCCACGCTGGCGTTTGATTTCAGCCAGCTCGGCTCGGCGCTCTTCGATGTCGGGAGCATCTGGACGGCTTTCGATGTCGGCCTCAATCGCCGCGATCTGGAGGTCACGCACCTTATCGGTGAGCAGCTCGATTTTGCGCTGCATGGCCACGTCGGCCGGATTGAGTGTGAGGGCGTAGTTGTAGAAACCGAGCGCCTGATCGAAGTCCTCCATCTTCTCCAGCACATTGGCCATGTTCTTGACCGTTGTGATGTTCGTGGGATCGACTTCGTAATCGGCGGAGAGTTCCCCCAGGAGGGCTTCCATCTGCTCGCGAGTCATGCCCTGCTTGTTGAGAAGCTCCAGTTTGTTCTGCTCGGAGGAGTCCTTCATCGAGCTACGGAAGTCACCCTGCCACTGGCTCTTGATGGAGTTGCGCGCGGCAGCGTCCTTCTCGCCCTTGATGGCGTTCATGTCGCGCGGATCGTGCTTCACGATGTGGCGATAGACTTCGCCAGCTTTTTCCGGCTGATCGTTGGCCATGTAATGCTCGGCCAGTTGATGAGCGATCTTGGTATTCGTGGGATGGCCCAAGCGGATCGTTTCAAGCCCGAGCGCGGCCAGATCAGGATGGCCTGCCTTCATGCCCAGTTCGTAAAACTCGAGGTTGGCCTTCAGATTGAAGGGGTCTTTTTGGAAGACGTTTTCTTCGAGTTCCCAGATGGCTTCGAGAGGGTCCTTCTTGGCGCTCTTGAACGACATGCTCATGCCGCCTCCGAAGAGGCCCTTCTTCGCGGTCTTGGCCACTTCCTGTTCGGCAAGGCGAACCGTAAAGCGGGCTTCGTGGAAAAGCGGGTAGGCCTTCACGACTGGAAGGGCGAGATTCACCACATACTCCCAGTTTTTCTGCTCGCGGGCTAGATGGGCTTTCTTCCACAGGTTGAGGAGCTTTGGATCAGTGATTTCGGCTTCGGTCACGGCGGGTTGGGGATGGGGTTGAGGTTAGGGAGAAAAAAGATAGAGGACTGGTCACTTCCCCGCGCCTGTCGCCAGCGAGAAAAGCACGCGCAATTCTTCGCGTGCTCCACTCGTGAAGGCCTGCCACGAGAGCCCGTGCTGGAAGATGACCATCCAGCAGAACGTGGCTGCTAGGAAGGCAAGAATCCAAAAGACAATCGGGAGCGCGCGCATGGCGGGAAAAGGGGCGTCATTCTAACGACAAGACGCGCGGCGAGTCCAGCGCGGAGTTGTGAGTTTACGTTGCTGTCACGGAATCCGCCTCCAGCGGGCGAATCACACGCACAGCATCTCGTCCACCCAGGCTGGCACGTTGACTCCGGCGGGACCGATCCGATGCTCGTCAAAGGCACCGGAAACATCACTTGGCTCCAGATTGCATTCGATGGTGCGGGCTCCGCGTCTGGCAGCCTCGGTCACAAATCCAGCCGCTGGATAGACTTTGCCACTGGTGCCAATCGCGATGAACACCTGCGCTGCGGCCAGCTCATCATAGATGGCGTCCATGTGATAGGGCATCTCGCCGAACCAGACAATGTCGGGCCGCAATCGGCCTGTGGTCTGGCACGAGGCACAGGCGAGGTCCGGTGTAATGTCGTCTGCCCACTGATGGACAGCGTGGCAGCGGGTGCAGCGAATCTTCAGCAACTCGCCATGCATGTGAATCACCTCGGGACTGCCGCCCCGCTCGTGGAGGTCGTCCACGTTCTGCGTGACCAAGGTGACGCGCCCGCGCTGATACTCCCGCTGGAGCCGGGCGATGGCACGATGCGCGGCATTCGGCTCCACAGTGCGCAGGGCTGCGCGTCTGAGGTTGTAAAACTTCTGCACCAGCGCGGGATCGCGAGCGAAACCCTCGGGCGAGGCCACATCCTCGATCCGATGGCCTTCCCACAATCCGCCAGCGCCGCGAAACGTGGCTACGCCGGACTCCGCCGACACTCCGGCTCCCGTGAGGATGACGATGTTGCAATGGTCCGAGTTCATCGCGCAGGAGTCTTTGCTTTGGCCACCGTCTGGCGCACAGCGTCGGCGAGCAACTGCTGGTAGCCATCCACCCAGTTCAGTTCGCCGTCTTTGTTTCGCGCCCTTGATTCACCAGCCCAAAGGTAGGCCTGCTCCGCCTCGCGAAAGTGCTGCCAGCGATGGTAGTGAATCGCCAGTGAAAGCCGAGCCTCCTCATGCCAGGGCGCGGCCTTCACGGCCTGTAGCGCGGCTTTGAGTGCCTCGTTCTCCTGGCCGAGACGGTCCAGCACATCAACGAGCGCGGTGGAATAGAGATAGTGCTGGGGATTGATTCGCGACGCCTCTTTCAGATCGGCAGCCGCCTTTTCCAGCAATCGTTTTTGCAGTCCCGTCGGCAGCTCGGGCTTCCACTGATCCATGCGCGTGAGCGCTCGCTGATACCAGTGCTCTGCATTCGAAGGATCACGGGCGATCGCCTTGTCGATGAACTCCAGTCGCGCCTGCATGTCGTCGTCCGCGCGCGCCAGTTGTGCCTTGGCCGCCCACCAGTCCGCCGGGCCATACCACAGCGCGCCGCCCACCATCGCGAGGGACACGATCACCAGCAGCACCTTCACCAGCGGCCTCGCGCCTGGAACCCGCAGCGTGCGCACGCTCTCAAGGTCGAAGCCGGGATTCGCCAGCAATCCTATGACGAGCGAGCCCGCCACGACCACGGCAGCCACATGGAAATGGAACTCGAACACCGCATGACTCAGCGTCGCCGCCAGCGCCCCCAGACTGCCCACGGCAAAGCCTAGGGTGTTGCTCATCAGCGAGGCTGTGTGGAGGAACTTGTGCTCCGCAAACCAGCGCACAAAGCGCAGCCCGTGCGCCCCATGAATGAGCACCACAACCACCAGCAGTGCCAGCCCCACCCAGCCGTAGTCCGCCAGCATTTGCAGATACTCGTTGTGAGCAAACAATGGGTCCGCGTAGTAGCCGCGCATCGAGGCATCTCGGAGCGTCACGCAGTAGTCGTAAAACATGCGCGACCCCACACCCGTCACGGGCTGCATCGCATGCTGAGCCAGCGCGGACGGCCACACTTGCAGTCGCACATCACTGGCTAGCGGGTTCGCCGCAGCACGACGTTTTTGCACCTCGCCATTCACAATCCATAGCACCGCGCCCGCGAGCAGAACTACCACCACCACGCCGCTCAGCAGGCGACCAAAGATGTGCCTCTGCGTCTTCCACACCACCGCCAGACTCACTAGCCCAAAGGCCACCCCACCCACCCCCATGCCTACCAGTGCCCCACGGCTTGCCGTCAGCGCCATGCCAATGCTCGCCGACAACGCAAGGAACCCCAGCAGCAGCTTGGCCGATGCTCCCCCGCGCCCGAAGCACAGCAGCCCCAGGCTCAGAAATACCACGAAGGACAGGAAGGCCGCGAGGTGATTCGAATTGATGAAAAACCCTCCAATGCGCTGCCCACCTTCACCGAAGGTCCGCACAAAACCCGGCACGAGGTGAAAGGTCCAGTGATTGGAGAAGTGGAAGAATCCCACCACCAGATTCCCCACGGTCAGCACCACCAGCGCCGCCATGATGGCAATACGCCACCGTGGATGGCTCGCCACCGTGCATGTCAGCACGTAGGTCACGAAACCGGCCAAGACCAAAAACAAGTCCTCCCTCGCATACGCCGCCACGGGCGACATCGCCGCTCGCACCACCAGATACAGAGTCAGCAACATCACCGACACCAGGCACACATCGCTCGGCGCAAAGTGAATCCGCATCTTCCACCTCGCTCCCGCCACTAGCCCCGCGAGCCCCAGCAGCAAGCACCCCGGCCAGAAAAACAGAAGCCGGGTCTCAGTGCCCAGCACGCCAGTAATCAGCAGGCCGAGAAGAAAAAGGATGAAAGCGAGAAGGCGCATGAATCAAAAATAACGAATGAAGGAATGACTAACAGGCACCTTTGCAAAGAGTTGTCTTTTCACATGCATCCCATAGAGATCTGAGGTGAAGGATACTGACTGAGGGCGGGGAGCGGCTTGATTTGGATTGCAATGTCAAAACTAGCAGACACTCACGCCACCCAACCAGCACGTCACCACATCCATGTTCTCGGGCAGATGCTCAAGTGCATTCCGCGTGACATCATCCCGCGCACCGCCAGGGAGTTGGGCGTCGATTTTAAAGCCCGGACTTTTCTCCGTGCTCAGCCACCTCGGCACGATGCACTTTGTCCAACTCGCCCATGCGCTGAGCCTCCATGACGTCTGCGACTGGCTGCGGCTCAAGGCATGAGCCATCGCTGCCTTCGGCCTCACACCGCCCTCGCGCAAAAAACTTCTTCAACTCCAACAAGATGCGCGACGCGACATTCGCTGAGTTGGTCTTCTTGCGCACGCTGGCCCACCTTCAGCACCATGACCGCAGTTATGGACGCCAGCCCCTGGTTGGCGAACTGCGCCTGACGGTCTTCATCACCGACAAAAAATCTTCGGGGCAGCCTGTGCCGGCTTCTCTGTGCTCGGCTCTTCAAACAAGTGAAGCAGACGCTCATAATCGGTGACTTTCTCGGCCACAGCGCCAATGCCACCCGTTGGCTGGTGTGGACTGCGCTGCTGATGCTTTTCGCGGCGCATATCGTGCACTGGAGGCACAGTTTTACATGCCTCTTCATGGTGTCGCGTGCGGCGATGTGGGAGCGGCTTGATCTGGCTGGACCATAGCGAAGTTATGGCAGCAGGCATCAGCTTCACCCTACTAGGAGCCGCACATGCCGCGTGGTTACCCGGGTTTGAGCCAAAGGCTTCAACCCCTCATGGGACAGCATTCGCCTGACCTTGCGGGCCATCTCAGCAAACCCCAACTCGGCCTTCGCCTACTTCAATGATTGCCCCCATGCTTGCCCCTGCCTATGGGATAACTGTGAATTTTGTTCGCAGTTAATGTGTTATCGGGAAGTTTCGCAGAAACTTGAAGTTGGTGCGTTCGAAAGACTGATCTGCGGTGGCGCTCCTTGAACTCGTGAAAAACTGCAGCACGAAGCAGAAGCGGGACTCAGGGCCTATTCAGCAAAAGAATCGACGGGTTGAAAAGAAGCAAGACGGTGGGTATGAGGCCGATAAAGAGGGAATTTTTTGGCGCGCAGGGGGATAGTCGGCGTCGCTTTGCCAACCAGCCAAAGCTGCGCTCAATGACCTAGCGGCGTGGCAGCACCACGAAGACCTTCCGGCCTTCGTGCTTCTTGAAGATGCTCAATGCAAAGTTCGCTGCGTGGCCGAAGAGCTGACTCATGCCCTGCACGAAGGCTTCGAGTTTTCGGCGTGCCTACTGTCCTCGAAGATGATGAGCAGGTTCAAGAACTTGGCAGAACAGGAACAGATTCGCGCTGTCTCGATCCTACACGCTGGCCGGCATGACTACTCGCCCAGCAATAGGCCTTGTCGGTGAACGCGAGGCGCTTGCGTCCTTCGATATTCTTGCCCGCATTGTAGCCGCTACTCACAGCCAGCAGATGCCCCCTTTGAACGTTTGGCTGTCGATGATAGCGGTGCTGGGCATGGCAATATTTAGCATCAAGCGTGGTTGGTTGTAGCACCTCGTTGAGCTTGGGCCACAAGCCTTGCTTGGTCCTAGTAGATAGCGCGGAGTGAGCGGTGCCGCGGGGAAAGAGGTTGTTTGGAGATAATTGACACTGGCAGCTCGTTATGTGGATGTAGGGGATGATGTCCAGGCTGGCTCTCGCAGTTTTCCTCGTCCGCGCTTTGCGTTGGCTGGATAAATATGGGACTTAATGAGTTCCCATTTCGTGTCGCTGAGATCGGAATCGCAACCGTCTGGCTTGCAGGGTGTAGTCTTGGAGGCCACGATAATTATTTGCCGCATAGACTCTCAACTTGGCATGACAATGGGCTGTTCAATAAAGCTCTCATCCGAAGAACTATTCGAAAAAAGAAAAATAAATTTGACCACCCAGTTTTCTAAAGTAGGATCACAGCCCGTCGCGAGCCGAAATGGTCGCGATAACATAGTTCTTTCGAAGCTCAATACATGCATTGTCGGATTTATTTAAGAGTTTGATTCTGGCTCAGAACGAACGCTGGCGGCGTGGTTAAGACATGCAAGTCGAACGAAAATGAACTTAGCAATAAGTTTATTTTAGTGGCAAACGGGTGCGTAACACGTGAATTATTTCCCATCAAGTTTGGAATAATCTAGGGAAACTTAGTGTAATACCAAATAGCATTTGAAAAAATTAAAAAGGAAACTTGCTTGATGATAAGTTCGCGGCCTATCAGCTAGTTGGTGAGGTAAAAGCTCACCAAGGCAACAACGGGTAGCTGGTCTGAGAGGATGGCCAGCCACACTGGAACTGAGACACGGTCCAGACACCTACGGGTGGCAGCAGTCGAGAATCTTTCACAATGGGGGGAACCCTGATGGAGCGACGCCGCGTGGAGGATACAGTCTTCGGATTTTAAACTCCTGTCATGCAAGAGCAAGGCTGTCAAAAGCTTGATAGTATTGCAAGAGGAAGAGGCGGCAAACTCTGTGCCAGCAGCCGCGGTAATACAGAGGCCTCAAGCGTTGTTCGGAATCACTGGGCGTAAAGGGTGCGTAGGCGGTTTGATAAGTCAATTTGTTAAAATCATGCGCTCAACGCATGAATGCATTTGATACTATTAGACTTGAGATATTTAGGGGAGACGGGAATTCACGGTGTAGCAGTGAAATGCGTAGATATCGTGAGGAACACCAAAGGCGTAGGCACGTCTCTACGAATTTTCTGACGCTGAGGCACGAAGGCTAGGGTAGCAAATGGGATTAGATACCCCGGTAGTCCTAGCAGTAAACGGTGCATGCTTGGTGTATGAATATTAGACTATTTATGTGCCGGAGTTAACACGTTAAGCATGCCGCCTGGGAAGTACGGTCGCAAGACTAAAACTCAAAGAAATTGACGGGGACCCGCACAAGCGGTGGAGTATGTGGCTTAATTCGATGCAACGCGATGAACCTTACCTGGATTTGACATCTGAATTATTTTTGATGGAAACATCAAAAAGAATAGAAATATTCAATTTAGACAGGTGCTGCATGGCTGTCGTCAGCTCGTGTCGTGAGATGTTGGGTTAAGTCCCGCAACGAGCGCAACCCTTGTTTTTTGTTGCTATCAACTCAATGTTGAGCACTCGAAAAAGACTGCCTAGATCAACTAGGAGGAAGGTGAGGATGACGTCAAGTCAGTATGGCCCTTACATCCAGGGCTGCACACGTACTACAATGCTGAGCACAAAGCGATCCTAATTTGCGAAAATGAGGCAATCGTAAAAACTCAGCTAAGTTCAGATTAGAGGCTGCAACTCGCCTCTATGAAGTTGGAATCGCTAGTAATGGCGCATCAGCTACGGTGCCGTGAATACGTTCCCGGGTCTTGTACACACCGCCCGTCACATCATGGAAGCTGTTTCCGTTTGATATGGATTTGCAAAACGAAAGATTGCGTCTATTAAAATGGTGATGGTGACTGGGATGAAGTCGTAACAAGGTAGCCGTAGGGGAACCTGCGGCTGGATCACCTCCTTATTATAGTAATGATAAATGTTTTTTATTCGGCAATGCATGTCTTGGTCCTTGAATTGCGGTTTAATACCGAGTACCGGGCCTGTAGCTCAGTTGGTTAGAGCACACGCTTGATAAGCGTGGGGTCACTGGTTCAAATCCAGTCTGGCCCAAAGTTCATTGAAATCTACGAAGTTAAGCAAAAAATTAATGCGCATAGTGAATGCCTAGGTGCCGAGAGGCGATGAAGGACGCGTAAAGCTGCGATAAGCCCTGGTTAGTTGCTTAAAAACTCACCCAGGGGTTTCCGAATGGGATAACCCACAGTTAAATACTGTATCTTGGTCTTTGCCAAGAAGCTATACTACCTGAAGTGAAACATCTCAGTAAGGTAAGGAAAATAAAGCAAACGCGATTCTAAAAGTAGCGGCGAGCGAAATTAGATCAGCCCAAACCTGTTTTTCAGGTGTTAGGGGTTCAACTTCCGCGAGTTTTTTTATTAGTAAATACAATGGAAATTGTAGCCATAGAGGGTGATAGCCCCGTGTCTAATTAAAAAGCAATAAGGATGAGCTTCCAGAGTAATGTGAGACACGAGAAATCTCATATGAATGAGCGGGGACCACCCCGTAAGGCTAAATACTAATCGGCAACCAATAGTGAACAAGTACCGCGAGGGAAAGGTGAAAAGAACCGCTTTGAGCGGAGTGAAATAGAACCTGAAACCATGCGCAAACAAAGTGTCAAAGCGAAAGTGATGGCGTGCCTTTTGCATAATGAGTCTGCGAGTCATTGCATCTTGCAAGCCTAATCACATCTTGTGAAAAGGCAAAGCGAAAGCAAGTTTTAAATAGCGTTAAGTAAGATGCAATGAACCCGAAGCGAAGGTGATCTACCCATGGGCAGGCTGAAGTTATGGTAAATCGTAATGGAGGGCCGAACCGGTGAATCTTGAGAAATTCTCGGATGACCTGTGGGTAGGAGTGTAAGGCTAATCAAACCTCGTAATAGCTGGTTCTCCCCGAAATGTATTTAGGTGCAGCGTCAATCTTTTATCAAGGGGTAGAGCACTGACTAGGCTAGGGGGTATTTTTTATCTACCAAACCTAAATAAACTCCGAATACTTGAATAAAATAGATTGGCAGTAAGACTGTGGGGGATAAGCTTCATAGTCGAGAGGGAAACAACCCAGATCATCGAATAAGGTGCCAAAATCTAGTTAAGTGTAAAGGAAGTGTAGTTTCAGTAACAGTGAGGATGTTGGCTTAGAAGCAGCCACCATTTAAACAGTGCGTAATAGCTGACTCATCGAGAAATTATGCGCCGAAAATGATTGGCGATAAATTAGATACCGACTTCATGGAAATTAGAAATAGTTTGGTAGGGGAGCGTTGTGTTTAGCATCGAAGGCTATTGGTAATGATAGTTGGAGTTAACACAAGTGAGGATGCAGACATAAGTAACGTAAAAATCAGTGAAATACTGATTCGCCGAAAACTCAAGGTTTCCTGGGCAACTATGTTCGTCCCAGGGTTAGTCGGTCCCTTAGCAATCAACGATAAGTTGCTGCGATGGTTAAATAGATTAATATTTCTATACTTCCTCATGTTGTCTTTCAATTGCTTTTGTTGTTAATTTTTGTTCATTTTGCAATGGACTTTCTATTATCAGCTGAAGCCAAGAAAAAGTGAAAGTGTAATTGGGGTTAGCCGTACCTAAACCGACACAGGTGGGTTGGTGTAAATGCACCAAGGCGTAAGAGTGAAGCTTCATTAAGGAACTCTGCAATCTAGTCCTGTAACTTAGGGAGAAAGGATGCCTATATTTTAGGTCTCAGTAAATTGGGACAACCGACTGTTTATCAAAAACACAGCATTGTGCTAAGACTAATGTCTATGTATACGATGCGACACGTGACCAATGCGGAAAGATTATGGTAAAATGTTAGCGAAAGCAAAGCTTTGAGCCGAAGTCCCCGTGAATGTCGGCCGTAACTATAACGGTCCTAAGGTAGCGAAGTTCCTTGTCGGGTAAGTTCCGACCTGCACGAATCGTGTAACGAGTTGTCCGCTGTCTCAATGAAGTGCTCAGTGAAATTGTATTGGCGGTGAAGATGCCGCCTACCTACAGAAGGACGGAAAGACCCTATGCACCTTAACTGTAAACTGTTGCTGCACTTTGGCTCAAAATGCTTAGAGTAAGTGGAAGACGCTGATTGCGTATTTTAGGATATGCATGAGTCACAAATGAAACACCACCCTTTTTCATCTAAAGTGCTAATCGTATTAATAGCGAGACAATGGCAGTTGGTCAGTTTTACTGGGGCGGTATCCTCCTAAAAAGTAACGGAGGAGCGCGAAGGCTTGCTCAGTGTGGTTGGCAATCACACGTTGAGTGCATTGGCATAAGCAAGCTTAACTGTAAGACAAACAAGTCGAGCAGATGTGAAAGCAGGTCAAAGTGATCCGGCGGTTTAAAGTGGAATTGCCGTCGCTTAACGGACAAAAGGTACGCTAGGGATAACAGGCTGATTTCATCCAAGAGTTCATATCGACGATGAAGTTTGGCACCTCGATGTCGGCTCATCGCATCCTGGGGCTGAAGAAGGTCCCAAGGGTCCGGCTGTTCGCCGGTTAAAGCGGTACGCGAGCTGGGTTCAGAACGTCGCGAGACAGTTCGGTCCTCTATCCTCTGTAGGCGTTTTGAAAGTTGAGGGGTTCAGTTTCTAGTACGAGAGGACCGAAACTGGCGCACCAATGGTGTTTCAGTTGTTATGCAATAGCAGTGCTGAGTAGCCACGTGCGGAAAAAATAAGCGTTGAAAGCATCTAAACGCCAAGTTGTTCCCAAGACTAGCTTTCATAGGCTAATAGAAGACTACTATTTTGTTAGGTTGAAAATGTAAATATAGAAATATAATAAGTTAATCAATACTAATAGCCTTTAAACAAGCTTAATCTTCGTAGATTTCAGTGTTCTGGAGTACTTCTTTCTTTTCTTGGGTAGCCGAGAAAAGAAATGGTGGTCTAGTTAGTATAATAACCTGTTCCCATTCCGAACACAGCCGTTAAATATACTTATGCTAATGATAGTGTAGGTAAAGCCTATGTGAAAGTAAGCAACTGCCAAATATATACCGTCGCGCATTAAATCCTTTCATTATTAGGTTTAGCGTGACTGCCCTTCCTTGCGTCGTGACGGTGGAAGGTAGCCACGGGCTTCAGTCCAATGCCATCAGGGAAAAGAAGTGGAATTGATTGTATAAAGTTAGTGCGTCAAGATCTGAGCGGGCATGGATACGCGGTCATGAGCACAGGGCTTGCACAGGCCGCGCTGGTTGCCACGGCTTCGTTGAGGATGGATGCGCCCCTCGGCTGTATGAGCCATGAACTTGGCGATGAGTTTCTCCCGCTGCTTTGCGGTAATGACATCGCCTGCCACTTGCAGGACAGGCAGCAAGGCCTCCAGTGATCGGCTGATCTTGGTCAGGCTTAAGCACTGCGGGCAGGCCCACCTGTTGGGCGGCTTGCAGGCTTTCAAACGCTGCTCTGCCAGCAGGCTCTCTGCGATGATCATCATGCCGAACTCCGCATGGGCTCCTTACCTCAGTGCTGGCGCGCAACAACTGCGCGTCCAGTATGATGCCTTGAGTTCGCGGAAGAATAACTCCTGCTCCCAGCGCTGTGCATACAGCCGCAGCAGCTACTCGGCTGGGTGTTGGGTGCCATCCTGCAGTGTGGTCCATAGACGCACTTGCGTGGGTGCGCTGGTCTGCGCGGCAGGCTGGCCTTGAGATGCTTTACGCCAGACTTCGCCACACACTTCGCGCAAACGCAGCAATGCCCTCTTGCGCTGGCTGCGTGGATGGCATACACGCACTTCCAGCAGAGCGCCGCCGTCCTTGAGCACCTTAAGAACGCGAGCCTTGTGCGCATCCGGCGCGCGAACGAGAATCTGCCAAAGCTTCTGGCTTGCAGTGCGGATATCCTCCATGAAGGCTCCGCGCCCATAGTAAAGATCCGCCAGCAGCAGGGTGTCTTCCTGGCGGGGAATGGCGTGCAGCAACCGCCGGGCGAGGGTCAGTTCCCCTTTTTCAGCGGAGCTTTGCAACGAGCCGCAAATCGCAGCCAACGGCTGATGCGTGCCGCCGACGGGGTAACTGTAGATGGCTGCACTGTTGCGTAGACTCCACGCGAATCGTCCACTCCCAGCAGGCGCATGCCGTGATAGAAACTTCCGTCATCCTCTGCGCGCCGGGCCAAAGGCTGCAAGAGCGCCTCAAAAAAGGCCTCGAACCAGTCCCAGCCAAGCCCTTGTCTGCGCTCGTGCGCGGAGGCATCGGAAATATTGCCGCCACTCATGGCTCGCACATGATGGCCCAACGAACCGCTGGCACTGAACGCATGCAACACGAGCGACCAGATGAAAGTGGCAAAGCCCACCTTGGGGCATCCGCGCAACTGCCGACTACGACGCTCACGCACTCGCCGCAGACGCTGGGGGGCTGAGTCGGGCAAAAAAACGAAGTTGCTGAGTCATGCCTAGTTATATAAGAGCCTATCCGGCAAAAGAATGTAGCCAGTGAAAAGGGGCTGGCGCAGGATAGGAGATGGAGACGAAGACCTACCGGCCAGCAGGCTACGACACCGACCTTAGTGATGCAGAGTGGGAGCTGCTCAAACCCTTGATCTACCCGGCGGATGCGCAACGCGGGAGGGGACGGCAGCGTGCCCCTGATTCTGCGAGGGCTTGTCTGGATGCGATCCGCTATGTGCTCAAGACCAGCTGCCAGTGGTCGCTCTTGCCCAAGGAGTTTGCACCCCGCAGCACGGTGCATGATGCGCTCTCAAACTGGACGCAGCAAGGACTGTGGCCGCGCCTCAACGAAGCGCTGCGCACCAGGACGCGTTTGATGCTAAAATAAACGCCATGCCCAGCGCCGCTGTCATCGACAGCCAGACGGTCAAAGGCGGGCAACTACCGGCTGTAAGCTGCGGCTATGACGCGGGCAAGAAGATCAAAGGGCGCAAGCGCCATGCGCTCACCGACACCAACGGCCTGCTGCTTGGTGTGGTGGTCACGCCAGCAAGCGTGCAAGACCGCAATGGCGCGAAGCTGCTGCTGTGCCTGCTGATGATCTTCGCGGATGGTGGCTATGCAGGGAAACTCGAAGCCTTCGTGCAGCACATGGGCCGCCTCTTCGGTCACGGTGCGAGCTTCGCGCTGGGCATCGTCAAAAAGCTCGAAGATCAGAAAGGCTTCATCGTGCTGCCACGGCGTTGGGTCATCGAACGCAGCTTCGGCTGGCTGGTGAAGCAACGCCGCCTCACCCGCGACCACGAGAAGAAACCCCGTCACCACGAAGCCTTTGTTTACATCGCCTTCATCGGCATCATGACCCAGCGCCTCACCGCTTTACAACCTCTACAGCCTTTCGCCGGATAGGCTCTCAATTACTGCAACTGCGCGCCTTCAGCCAGCTTTCCTCTCTTATTACCCTGATGGCATTGGACTTCAGCCCACGGCTCCCTCCTTCGTCGCTACGCGACGGAAATGAAAGAAGGCAATGCGTGGCGGTAGATACTCCCGCGCAGCATGAAGTTTCATTTTGAGTAGAACTGAAAGTTCAAGATGAGCAGAGAGTGGAGGTCCTCTGTTGTTGAGTTCAGAGTGTTGAGGCAATCGTCGATGGCGTGGCGGAAGTCGGTGAATGTGGGGTAGTAGCGGTTGGTCAGGCAGCGCTTTTTGACCAGCTTCCACAGGCGTTCGATAAGATTGAGATTGGGGCTGTAGGCGGGTAGGAAGAGCAGTTCGATGTCCAGTCTTCGGGACTGCTCGCGGACCAGTTCACAGCGTTGGTAGCGTGCGTTGTCCATGATGAGGGTGATGGCGATGTGCGGGTGCTTTTCTCGGATCGTGGCAAGAAGTTCACACACACTGCGCATTGATTTTGCCCGTGGTCTGATGCGTGATGATCTCTTTGCTGTGTGAGTCCACCGCGCCGAGCACGCTGTAGCGCTGTCGCCCGGGGGCCGTTCTGATGAAGGGGCGTGCAAAGCGCCAGATGAGGCCAAGGAAGGCTCCGAGCACAAAATGGGCGGCATCAACGAAGAACACCTTGCGCTCCCCTTTGGCCGCTTGCTCAAGGCGCGGAGTCATCTCCTGGGTATAAAATTCAAGCTGGAGTTGCTCATCGACCTTGCCCGGCAGTGGGGCGCTCATTTTCAAGGACATGCCCATGCGCTTCATGGTGCGGCGGCACTGGCTCTCGGAAAGGCATATGCCGGTGAGTTGCTCGATGCGTTGCACAGCCATCTTGGCGTTAGCCACTGGTGCGGCGGTAGCTGCGTCTTCGAGCACTCGCTCAAGACCGCCCTGCTGATACTCTAGCAGATAGGTGCGCAGGGTGGGCTGGCTGATGTTGAGGCAGCGCCCGATGAAACCATAAGTGGCACCTTCATGGTGCATTCGCAAGACCAGTAGCTTGTGGTGGAAGCGCTGTTCGATGTCGCTGTCTTCAAGGGCTTCGCCGATGTCTTGAAGCTGTTGGGCAGTAAGATGGAGGTCAATCACCAGTGATAAACGCACGCCTCAACACCCTATCTCAAACCACTATCCGGTTTTGAAAGTTTGTGATGCGCGGGAGTATAACGCTGATGGAGGCTCACCCTATGGCGACGTGGTCTGCAATTTTGCTGAGTGCTGTGGTGCCTGCCTTGTTCATGATGATCACGGGAGTGTTGATGAAGCAGAGGAAGTGACAGGATCCGCATTCATCTCTATGACGGATCGGGTGGCCTTCGTGCGTTGCCTGAGGGATCACTCGTATTTGCCTCATGAAACCAACATTCCTCGCCTCACTCTGCTTCCTTTCGTTCGTCCACGCGGCTGACAGTTACTTCCCGCCGCCGGATAGTGAAGGTGGATGGCGCGAAGCGAAGGATGCAAAAACCTGTCGCGATCTCGCGGGCATGGACTTGGTGAAGCTGGAGCCTGCCTACACCTTGACTGATCGCAGCACGGCGAATGGCGGGCTGCTGGTGGTGAGGAAGGGTTACCTGTGCTTCGAGCGCTATTTCGGACGAGCCAGCCGAAATGCGAATCCCGACATGGCTTCCACGGGCAAGGGCTTTTGCAGCATCGCGTGCGGGATCATGCTGAACGAGTTCAAAGACAAGGTCCCAGAAGGACTCGACACCAAGGTTTTCACCGAGAAATATTTGCCAGAAGCCTTTCCGCTCAATGATCCGCGCAAGGCGAACATCACACTTGGCCAGCTGCTCTGCATGACAGCGGGCTACTGGGGCGAGGGGCAGACACCCACGGGTTACGTGAAGGGCGATCCCAAGGCCAAGCCCTTGAAACCCGTGCCGGGGCAGAACATCCGCGACCTCGATAAGTCGTCGCTCCATGTGCCGCTGTGGACGAACCCAGGTGAAGGCTATTCGTATTCATCTCCTTCACCTCACATTGCCAGCATTGTGCTGCGGCATGTCACGGGCATGGAGTTGAAAGACTACATCCATGAACGCCTGGCCAATCCTCAGGGTTGGGGTGCTTGGGATTACTGCCTGCATCGCGGAGACTATGTGATGCCGCACGCGAACGGAGCTGGCAGCACTGCGCTCCATGCCACTGATGTGATGCGTTTCGGCTACTGCCTCGCCCGTGGCGGCAAGTGGAAGGACCAGCAGCTCGTGCCCGCCGATTACATCAAGAAATGCCAGACGTGGTCACCCTACAATCCGCACACGCCCTTCAGCCTGCAGTGGGAGCACAATGAAGATGGCCATGTGGCTGGTGCGCCGCGCGATGCGTTTTGGAAAAGCGGCGCGGGTGGCTTCTGCCTCTACGTGGTGCCTTCACTGGACTTGGTGATCTACAAACTGGGCGGCAAGGACGGGCAGTATGATCCGTCGCTCACACGCATTCCTCAGCCTGAGCAGAAACATGACCGCGACAACTGGCAGCCCATTCCCAGCAATGCCTTCCATGAGGGGTCAGGCGGAGCCTCCCTCACTCGGGTGCTGGAAATGGTGTGCGCGGCGGCGAGGCTCGACTGAAGAACGCCTCCATCAAGGCGCCACATTCAGCACCACCTTGCCCGAGACCGTCTTGGTGTTGAGGCTCGTCTCAGGGACCACGCGAGGGAGGTTGTTGAGAAGGAAGTAGCCTTGGGCATTGAGGTTTGCACCGTTGCGATACACGAGCCCCTGATAAGCAATCGAAGGACGCGAGATATTGGTCGTGGGCACGAGCGGATTGGGGTCCAGCAAAGTGAAGAGCCCGGAGAATCCACCCGTCGCCACATTGACGGCGAACGTGGTGGTGCGCGGACGCGGATTGAGCACCGTTGCTACGCTACCTGGTTTCACGAGCACTGAGACATCGGGAGTTACTGGCGGCACCGCACTGCCGAAGTCCGCATCGGTGAACACGAGCGCCCCATTGCTGAGCGTTACGCCTGTCGTGTAAGGCATGGCGAAGAAGACCTGCGGACTCACTGGTGCCACGTAGCGACCGCCTACCACATTCACATCGACGGGTCCAAAGGTGTCGCGATAAAGGCGAACTGTAGCGGCTTGTTGCTTGCGTGACCAAGTGACCGCGCCGGTGAGATGGTAGTCGCTGAAGTCGGGAGCGGTGCCGGGCTCAATGTCTAGCTTCCCGAGGACCGTATCCGTCGTGGTGGTGGCGTAGTGGAGTAGCACTTCGCCGGAAGGCCCCACGAAGGTGGCCGTGGAGAAGGCGATACCATCGGACAGCTTGCCCGTGATCGTTAGCGCCCCAGTGGTGGCCACGTTGAAGGTGCCGAAGCCCGTGCCTGCGGGCAGGGAGGGCGTGGGCGAAGCGAGTGTCATGCCGAAGTTATACATCTTCTGGTAGGCGAGCGTGGGCATTACGCTGCGCCAGCCGTCGAAGGTCTTGGTTTGGGAGCCATTGGTGAGCGAGCCACTGATGAGATTCGCTTGGGCGTCGATGGTAAAGGTCAGCGTCAGCGTGGGCAGGTTGGTGGGCTTGGCCACTCGGATGATGGTGGCGGTGCCGGTGACAAGATTACTACCTGGAGTGGTGGTGAGCTTGCCCGAGAAGGCACGAGCCAACGCACCATCCACCAGCGTTCCAGTGAAGGTGCCGCCTGTGGCGGTGATCAGTGTGATGCGATCCCCCAGGTTATCGTTGAGCCCTGGATCACGCGGAACAAAGGCGGCAAAGGTGCCCACGGAACCGAGAGGTAGAGCGCTTAGGGTGAGATTGATCGTTCGGAAAGGGACCGGCGTCTTGGCGTTGATCGCCTTGATCGTGACAGGGTAGATTCTAGAGGTGCCTGCCGTGAGCGCGACATTGGGCACGCCCGAGATGACGCCTGTGGCGGTGTTGATCGTCAGGCCCGTCGGCAAGACGCCTGCGGAGAAGCTGACGGGAGTCACGTTGTCTGCCGTGTTGATATGGTCCGCAATGTTGAAGCTGAACGCTCCGCCGACCACAGCTGGCGGGAAGACGATGGGATCAATGAACTGCGGTGCAAACTCGATGACATGCACTTTGATCACAGCCGTGGTCACGGAGAGCCCAGCAGCAGGACTGGTGAGCACGCAGGTGTAGTCGCCATGGTCCGTGGTGCGCGCATTCGTGATGGTCAGAGTCTTGGTGCCCTGACCCGCGATGTGGCCAGGATCGTTGGTGATTTCGGTCACGCCATTGAACCAACGGAAGCCGGTGACGTTGGCCGAGCACGGGATGGTGAGCACGATGTTATTGCCTTTGTAGTAAAACAGGCGACGAGGGCGAAGATCGGCCACAGCGAGTTCCGCATTATTACTGGGCAAGCCGATGCCGAGCAGGTTCTTGGCGCTCACATTAAAGGTCCCGCCGTGAACGGTCTGCACATTCGCGATGGTGTAGCTGGCCCCGGTTTGGCCAGCGATCGCAACGGTGCCTTTCTTCCAGATGTAACCGGTGGGTGCCGGATTGCCTGATGAGGTGGTGGTGAAGCTCACGGTGGTTCCCACACCGACGAAGCGCGAGACTAGCGGTGTCGTGATCGTGGCACGCGCCTCGTCATCGGCGATGGTCAGCGTGTGGACGATGTCAGTGCCACGAACGGCGTAACCTGACGGCGAGCCAAGGCTGAAGATGATGGTTTCAGCGGGATCGAGGAGTCCATCCTGGAGGAGATTGACGGTGATCATCTTGCTGGTCTCGCCTGCGGCGAACGAAAGCGGTGACGTGCTGGCCATCGTGTAATCCTTGCCAGTTCCGACGGTGGCTGTGCCGGAGACGGTGAAGGGCACCGTGAAGGGAGTGATGGTGGCCGGACTCACATTGACGGTCACTGTGGCAGTGCCTGCACCTTCCCCAGGTGTCGAGGTCGTAGCTGCGAAGGCTACGTGAGGCACGCCCGAAAGGTCTCCCGAGGTGATGAGCACGCTGGCGATTTGTTTCTCTCCCAGCAGGGCTCCTCCGAGCGGTTGAGCGAGACGCACTTCGAACAGCTCATCGCTCTCCACCACGCCATCATCGGCAACGTTGATGCTGATCGTCTTGGGAGCGGAATCACCATTCGCCCATGTGAGCACGCCCTCGGACGCCGTGTAGTCGGTGCCAGCCTCGGCGGTTCGATTGACGGTGGAGTAAAACACTTTCACTTCACCCAGGGATCCGCCTGTGCGCTCGACGACGACGGAGGTGCCAGGACCTTCGAGCGCGGTCGCATTCGTCGAAGTGAACCCGATGATGCTAGGTAGTTGCGGTTGCGCGGTGAAGAAGCGTTTCAGCACATTTCCAGCACCTGCACCATTGAGGCCCAGCACCACTTTGCCATCAGGCTGCATTGCGAGGGCGTAGCCGCCGATGAGGCTGCCGCTGAGCGGAACAGAGGGCCGGAAGGTGCTATCGAAGGCTCCCGTGCTCAGGTAGCGGGCCAGGCAGGGCTGAGTTACACCAGATGCCGTCGAGAAATGCCCAGCCAGCAGGATGCGCCCATCCCCTTGCATCAGAATGTCCGACACTTCCACGAGCCCCGGTCCGGCGGTCCCGGCTCCCGCGTTGGTCTTGAAGGTGGTATCGTTGGTGCCGTTGCTGTTGAGGCGGATGAAGCGTCCGCAGGTGACGTTATTGAACCCGCCGAATTGGCCTCCGACCACCACCTTGCCATCTGGCTGGACGAGGATCGAGGACACAGGATTGCCGGTCGAGTTGCCGCCTGCGACGTGCGCGCCGTAGGATACGTCAAAGGCCGTATCGCGAGCACCCGTGAGAGGGTTCAGGGCCACGAGGCCAAAGTGGAATCCTGCGCCTGTCGAGGGACGGTAGAAATCACCTCCCGCGAGGATGCGATAAAAGGGAGCCGTCGTCGATGGCTGAAGTGCAATGGCATTCACCGCCTCGAAGCCGGAGAAGAAATCGACCACGTTGTCCAAGTTGGCGAGTGTGCTATCCAGCGTGCCATCCTCGTTGAGGCGAACAAGAGCTTTGCGGGCAACTCCATTCCAGGTGGTGAACTCGCCGCCAATGAGAATGCGTCCATCGGGCTGCACCACGATGCATTTCACATCCTTGTTCGGGCCGGTGCCCACATCAAAGGAATTGTCCAGCGTGCCATCCACATTCAGGCGTGCGATGCGATTGCGATTCACGCTGCGCAGGGAGGTGAAGGCTCCGCCCACGAGCAGCTTGCCATCCGACTGGCGTGCCACGGTATGAAAGAGAAGACTATCCGTGGTCAGAGGAATGGGGCTGCCGCCAGGTCCTTGATCAAACGCGGTGTCCTGGGCTCCGCTCTCATCCATTCGGGCGAGACCCGCGCTGATGATTGTGCCTTCAGCATCGAAGTTGCCCACGACAACAATCTTGCCATCAGGCTGCACGATCAAGCGACTGGCTGCCGAGTTGAATGCCGGTGGAGCAAAGGCAAGATCCGCCGCACCTGCTTCCTGAATGGTGATGCCTACCGATGCACCTGCGGGCGTGACGCCGCCGCTGATGGAAGAAAGGGCTAGAGTGAAAGTCTCTGCTCCTTCGATGGTGGCGTCAGCGGTAATGGGAATGGTGATCGTGCGCGGAGTGGAATCACCATCGGGCCACGTCAAGGTGCCTGCGGTGGCGGTGAAGTCGGAGCCCGCCGTCGCCGTGCCATTCGCTGTCGAATACTGGGCGGAAACAATCCCGCTCGACTTGTTGCGGCGCTCAATCGTGACCACGACGCTGCCAGCTTGCTCATCCACATTGTAGGTCTTCTTCTGGAAAACCAGACGAGGCTGGAAGTTCACCTGAATGTCCAGATACTCGCTGGTGCCGCTGCCACCAGCCGCTGCCACAGTGAAATCAACGCCTGCCTCGGTGTCATTGAAAGTGCTGCCAACCTTCAGCGATGCATCGTCTGCGGAGGCTCCGGGCGTGGTGAGATCGAGAAGATGGCTGCGTGCGTCGTTCTGATAGCCCCACACGAAGTAGGCTCCATCGGAGACGTCGCTCAAAGCGGTGCCCACATACTTTCGGCGGTAGCCGATCCAATAATCGGTAGTGCCATCACGCGAGACCTTGAGCGCGAGCTTTGAGGAGAGAGATGCATCTTTGTGGTCAAAGCGGAGCACTCGATAAGTGCCGCTGGAGGTGATGGTCTCGACCGCCGTGTCAGGCAGCCAATGAATACGATTGAGGAACCACGGATTGGGAAACGATGTGTGACGGGCGGCATCACCTGGGCCTGTGCCCATGATGTCATAGATGTCGCCATACTCGACGGATGAGCCTGTAGCGCTGACGGGGTTGCCATCAGAGACCTGCCACAGATTGGCGTGACGGAGGCCATAGTTGTGACCGAATTCGTGCGAGACCACGTAGAGGCTGAAGTTGCCGTTGAACCAGGTGAACGTGCCGCCGATGTCGCCCAGGCCAGCCCAGGTGAATTGATTGCCTGGGATGCTGCCGGTGCGGGCGAAGACCACGGCCACGCGGTCATAATTGCTGATCACTTTACCACTCGCCGTCGCTGCGCTCAGGGCTGCTGATTGGAGACCAGCGGCGTTGTTGGTGGTCGCATAGGTGGCGAGGTTTCCCGAGAGGCGGAGCACATCCGTCACCGTCACCGACCCGATGGACGTCTTCCCATACGATGACTGAGAGAAAAACTCCGAGACCTCCGCTGTGAGGCGATCCGTGAGATAGGTCGTGGTGGCAGAGGTGTTCGAACTGGTATCCATCGGACGCCCTGGGGCATCAGCGAAATCGGCCACGATGACGAGCACATCGAGCGCACCCTGCGTGGTGAGCGGTGCTGGTGCTGGTGCGGATGAGGTGGCACCTCCACCGGCGGCCTCCACGTAGGGGCCAGGCTTGTCTTCCACGGCGAGAGCGCGCTTCGCGAGCACGGCGGCGTGAGCGGCACAGCACACCGGATAATACTCGCCTTGCACCGCGAGCACAGGCTTGTCACGCGATCCCATGGTGGGAGCAGCATGGTCGCCCAAGGCCACGCCTTGCGCGATCTTCGCCGTCTCAGGCACATCAGCGGCATCCATCACCACGGCGGGCTCATCAAGCACAGCCATGCGATCCTTCACAGCGATGCCGAGCAGGCTGCTGCCATACTTCGTGTCTTGCTGAGCACGACGTCCATAGACGTAAGCATCCAGGGTCTTGCCCTCGAAACGTGCTTCACGAAACACAGGCCTCGCGACCAGATGCGCCATGCCACGAAGGGGAGTCACACCCACCACTGCGAGGTCGCCACGCTGGTGGATGCGCTGCTCGATCCAGGGCTGGACCGCCTGGGGGAGAAAGCGACGAGCGCCGTGGGAGATTGCGGCCTTGAGGGCGGCCTCGGGTTCCTTGGCAATGAGCTGGTAGAGTGCTGCCTGCCGACGCTCGGCCAGTTGCGCACCTTCCTCGATCATCGTTGAGCGAGCCGCAGCAGGGGCCGTCTGCCAGCGACGAAGCCAGAGATCGAATGCCGCGATGGGATCGCCTTGTTCCTTCACTGCCGGGACCGAAGGAGCGGCTGGCATTGCAGCGACTGCGACGAGGTGATCAGGTGCCTGGGGGCGCTGCTCACTGATGGGCATTGAGATGGATTCCGATGCAACCTCCGGCTTGCGAAAAGTCCAGCAGAGAAGGCCGATCAGCGAGACGCCGATGGTGAGAGAGAGGATTCGGCGAACGGTCATAGTCTTGAGAACGCCGATGATGCGGGTTGATGGTCTGGCAATCAAGGACGAAGTGCCCGGCGGCGCCCCAGGCACAACATGCTCAATGCACCCAACAAAAGGCTCGCTCCAGGCTCAGGCACGAGCTGGAAAGAGGCATACACATTGTCGGTGAAAATGACCGGCGCACCGTAGTCCTCGGTCGGCGTGGTGAAGCCGGTGACGGTGAGGACCTGCGGCGCAAGCCCGCTGCCTGGAGCAAGAACGCGCAGCACATCTCCCGCTTCGATACCGGTGAGGTCAATGTTGTAGCCGCCCGCACCATTGGTGACACCGGAGAAGAGCAGTTGGCTGGTCACGTCATCATAGACCTCAATGGCGGTCCCCGCGATGCCTTCGCCAGGGGTGTAGAAGTTGTCTGCCAGCACCTGGTCGTCAAAAACCACGCCTGTCAGAATCGCGTCCGAGTAGTAGCTGCCCCCGCTGAACCGGTAGCTGTTGCCGAAGTGTTGCGTGACCACGACGGGCCCCGTGGCATTCACATTGCTACCTGGAATGCCGCTGGTGACGAGCCCGATGCCGACTTCCTTCAGCACACGCGAGAATGAAACCTCCCGATGCAGCGCAGGCGTCTGAATGCCGGTGCCAAAGCCGTTGCCACTGATGGAATCGTCATCGCCCCAGTCGATGAGGAAGCCGGAGTGTCCCTGCCAGACGGAGGTGGCAGCCGCGAACAAGGTCTCACCAAGATCCAGAAACTGCGGGGTGTAGCCGCCACCCAGGATGCGCTCCTCCACTGCCGTGGGCACATCGGTCGCCGTGGTGCCGAGCAGGTGGGACTGCTGATCGCTCGTAACCATGAGCTGACTGTAGGATGCGGCAGATCCACGCAAGGTCTCATCCCACGCCAGCACAGGTGCTGCGGTCAGCGTTGCCCACTGGGAGACTAAGGCGGATGCACTCGTGCCGTAGTAGGCGAGGGCGGCGGCAATGTCTGGATCGCTCGACGAAGGCGTCGCAAAGGTGCTCGGAGAGGAAAAGTTCACCATGCGCGAAAGCTCCGCTGCCGGATCGCGCCGGGCACGGTTCAGAAGTTCCAGCCAATACTGCTCCTGAGCCGTGGGATCGGCCCATGCAGGCAGGGCTGCCCCAACGAGCAGCGCGGCCCCGAGAAGGGAGGCAGGAAAATGGCGCATTATAGAAATTATAGACGGAAGGGTGGGAAAGGTCAAAACACTTGGCTCCTCGGCACAAAAAACCCGCTGCACCTGGGCGGCACAGCGGGTTGAGAGATTTTCCTTTGAGGAGAGGCGTGGTGCTTACTTCTCAGCGCCTTTCCAGGCACCGAAGTTCGCGCCTTCGTTGATCCATTGCTTGATCAGGTCCTGCTGCTCCTTGGTCAGACGATCACCCTTGCCTTCAGGGGGCATGGCGAGTTCATCGGTCTCAGGCAGAGTGATCGAGGTGTAGATGGTGCTCTTGGCAGCATCGCCTGGAGTCAGATCGCCACCTTCAGAACCGCCCTTGAGCATCAGCTCCGGGTTGTCCATGCGCAGCTTGCCTTTGGGCTTCTTCACCTTGCCTGTCTTGGGGTCGGTGTGTTCCTTCTGATGACAATCGAAGCAGCGCTCCTTGAAGATGGGGAGAACCTGGGTTTCAAAATCAACCTTGCCCGGAGTCTGGGCAGGGGCGCTGGAGAGGCTGCCGAGCGCAAGAGCGGCGGCACCGACGGAGAGGATGGTTTTAAGTGTCATGGCTGTGAATGAATAACGTGCGCGCACTGCCGGAATGGTCAAGACACAACACGGCACGCCAGAGCTTACTTCAGCGTCAGCTTCCGCATGATGAGTTCCAGCTTCCGATGGCTGTTCGCTACACGAGTAGCATCGGGAGGGATCGTGTTATCCCAGTGACGGCAAAGAAAGTCGATCGCCTCGCCAACGACGACGATTTTTTCGTGAGCGCGAGTGATCTCCGAAAGCCGGTCAAATCGTGCTTTCAGGTCTCGAAGCAGTGCTGGCGAACCAATCGTCAATGGCCACGCCTCCGGCGCATTAGTGTCCTGGACCACACCGGAAATCATTTCGAGCAATCGCATCCAGATGCCGAGGTCCACTAGCACCGCGAGATCCTCGTCTCGCTGCTCGTGCAGCACGCGGCAAAGCTCCTGATGCCCATCCACCACGGCTTGGCGCAGATCACTCCACTTGTCCTCCTCGGCGAGTTTGCCCTGGGACATGAATCGCGGTGCCAGCTTTTCATTGAGCCCGAGCACGCGGCAATAGGTGAGCACGTCCTGGTTGTTGTTCCGAAACTGCTGCGCATCCGACGCCTGGAGTGCCAGGAAGCTATCGGCCAGAAGCCCACCCAAGGTGAACGCACTCAGCGGACGCATCGTGGAGGGAGGCGGCGGAGCTTCGCGATACAACTGACGCCAGCGAGCCTTCAACTGCGACCCGATGCCATCAAGGAAGTCCGCCGGAGTCTGGTCTGGTGACCATCCTGGCACATCAGAGATCACAAACGTCGGAGCCGTGATGACAAAAGGCTTCACGGGGCGGGGCACTTCAGCATGAGACAGCTCGGCACACGCTATCAAAGTAGCGAACGCCGAACAAGCAATCTGATGCCAACGAGCCTTCATCATTCCACGGTCACACTCTTCGCGAGGTTGCGGGGCTTGTCCACGTCGCAGCCGCGAGCCAGGGCGACGTAGTAGCTCAACAGTTGTAGCGGGATCACAGTGAGCAGCGGTGTGAGGATCGACTTGCACGGCGGCACGTAGAGCACGTCGTCGGCGATTCGTTCCAAGTCGGTGCAGCCTTCCGTCGTGACGGCGATGACCGGACCTTTGCGTGCCTTCACCTCCTCGATGTTGCTCACGTTCTTGTCGAAGACGGCATCGTCCGGCGCGATGAAGACGCTGGGCAGATCGGGCTTCACCAGTGCGATGATGCCGTGCTTCAGTTCGGCGCTCGGATGACCGCTGGCGTAGATGTAGCTGATTTCCTTCATCTTCAGCGCGCCTTCCATGGCCACGGGATAGTTGAGCTGGCGGCCCATGAAGAGCATGCCCTCGGCGTTCGCATACTTCTGCGCGATCTCCTTGATGCGCGGCGCCTGCTTCAGGATGGACTCGATCTTCTCAGGGATGGCTTCGAGTTCGTCGATCATCTCCAGGCCGTCCGTGCTGCTCAGGTGATGGATGCGGCCAAAGAGAAGGCTCAGCAGCGTCATGATCGTCACCTGCGAGGTGAAGGTCTTCGTCGCTGCCACGCCGATCTCAGGACCTGCGTGGATGTAAACGCCGCCGTCGCTTTCGCGGGCAATGGTGGAGGCCACATTGTTCACGATGCCCAGGCAGCGCAGGCCTTTGCGCTTGGCTTCGCGCAAAGCGGCGAGCGTGTCGATCGTCTCGCCGCTCTGGCTGACCACGAATTGCAGTGTGCTCTTCGTCGTGGGCACGTTGCGGTAGCGGAACTCGCTGGCGAACTCGATCTCCGTCGGGATGCGCGCGAGGCTTTCCATCAGATACTCGCCCACCATCGCGGCGTGATAAGCCGTGCCGCAGCCGCTGAAGATGATGCGGTCGATCTGGCGCAGCTCCATTGGCGACATGTTCAGGCCGCCCAGCACTGCGGTCGCTTCATCGCGGGAAAGGCGACCGCGCAGCGCGTTGCGGATGGACTGCGGCTGCTCGTAGATCTCCTTGAGCATGTAGTGCTCGAACTTGCCCTTGTCCGCGTCGTCCTCCGTGAAGTCCACGCGGCTCACCTTGACGCTCGCCGGACGATTGGTGTCCATCGAGCTGACGTCGTAACCATGGCGCGTCAGCGTGACCACGTCGTAGTCGTTGAGATAAATCACGTCACGCGTGTGCGCGACGACCGCACCCACATCGCTGGCCAGGAAGTGCTCATCCTTGCCCAGGCCCACCACCAACGGGCTGCCGAGTCTCGAACCAACGATCACGCCCGGAGCGTCCGCGTGAATGACCGCGATGCCGAAGGTGCCCTTCACACGCGGCAGCGCCATCTGCACGGCTGCGATCAGGCGCGCTTGCGGATCAGTCTCCTCGCTCTCGTCGTAGCACTTGCCCACCAGATGCGAGAGCACCTCGGTGTCCGTCTCGGAGTGGAAGGTGTGGCCCTCGGCCAGGAGTTGCAGCTTGATCGTCTGGTAGTTCTCGATCACGCCGTTGTGAACGAGCGCCAGCTTGCCGGACTGGTCCTTGTGCGGATGCGCATTCTCATCCGTCGGTGCGCCGTGTGTTGCCCAACGCGTGTGGCTGATGCCCAGATCGCCCGGAGGATTCGCCTCGCTCACCGCCTTGCGCAGATTCTCGATGCGGCCCGCCTTGCGATACACGTCGATGCCTCCATCGGTCCACAGCGCGATGCCGGCGGAATCATAACCGCGATATTCCAGACGACGCAGACCGTCGAGCAGGATGGGACTTGCCTGACGTTTGCCGATGTAAGCTACGATGCCGCACATGTGTTGAGAGAGGGATGAGATTTTTTTCTGAAGGGCGTGAAAGATAGCCCTCTCAGCCGGGGCTCGCCACCCTGATTTCCCATCGGCACAAAATGAGCGCCGGTCAGCGGACCACCCGTTTCAGCCACTCGCGGGCCTGCGTGCGCAGCGGCACATCGCACAGCACCCAGCGCGCGCTGTGATTGGGAAACGGCAGCGCAGCGAAGGTGAAGTCGCCCTTGATCCCTGTGCTCGTGATCGCGGCCTGCGTCTTCGCTGTTCCGCCCTCCTGGCTGATGAATTGTGGGATGATTCCCAGCCGCTTCAGCCGCTCAGGCCATGCGGCCTCGTCAGGAGCCGGGTGCTTGAACTCGCCCTCGTAGTGGCTGTGGCACAGCATCCCGCACCACAGCTTCGCCATCTCGTCGTCGTGCAGGCCGATGTAGTTGCACGCGATCGCGCCGCGCGAGAAGCCCATCAGCACCACGCGCTTCGCGTCACCGAAGGTCGCGCAGACATCCTTCACCGTCGCAAGGCAGTAGCGCTTCGTCTCCTCCACGTCGCCCCACCACTTGGGAGCGTTTTGCTTGTCCGCCGACACAAACGGCAGGCACAGCCAGATGAAGCCTTTCCCTCCCGACAATCCGTAGCCCAGCATGCAGCCCTCGACCGAGCCATCGCTCGTGTCGCCCAGCTTGTTCGCGTAGCCGCCATTGCCCGCATACTCCACGATCACCGGCAGCCGACCATCAGGCACCAGATCGGGCGGAAGGTAGATCGTGTGATGCACCCCCGTGCCCTCCCAGCCCTTCGTC
>CAUJJC010000053.1 GCA_963204975.1 Verrucomicrobiota bacterium
CGGCAGGCGCGCTACCGCACCATGCTGGACTCGCCCAATGCTGAACCTTCCGCGCTTCAGGCGGCGCTGGAGTCAGAGGCCGCAGGCGCGCAATCCATCACCGTGCATTTGCGCGCGGACCGTCGCCACATTCAGGACGCCGATGTTTACCTGCTGCGCAAAAGCATCGCGACGAAACTCAACCTCGAGATGGGCAACACGCCCGAGATCCTCGCCATCGCGCTCGACGTGAAACCCCACTTCGTCTGCATGGTGCCGGAGAGCCGCGAGGAAGTCACCACCGAGGGCGGGCTCGACGTTCGCGCGCATTTCGCTGCGCTCAAGCCAACCGTTGCCGCGCTCGAAGCCAACGGCACGCGCGTGAGCATGTTCATTGACCCCGATCTCGATCAGGTCCGCGCCTCGCATGAAGTCGGCGCGAGCATGATTGAGCTGCACACCGGCACCTTCGCGAATCACTTCGGAGCCGAACGCGCCACCGAAGTCGCCCGCCTCAAAGCCGCTGCCGAACTCGGTCATAGCCTCGGCCTTCAAATCAATGCTGGCCACGGCCTGACCACGGCCAACTTGCCCGACCTCTGGGCCGTGCCGCATCTGCACGAGCTGAACATCGGCCACCACATCGTCTCGCGCGCCGTCTTCATCGGCCTGCGTGCCGCCGTTGCCGAAATGCTTGAGACGATGAAGACCTATCCCACCGCATGAAGCTGATCGGCATCGGCCTCGACCTCTGCGAAGTCGAGCGCATGAGAGACCTCATGGTTCGTCACGAGGGCCGATTCGAGTTGCGCACCTTCACCGAGGGCGAGCGCGCCTACTGCGCGAAGAATGCCGATCCCGCGATGCACTACGCCGCGCGCTTTGCAGCCAAGGAAGCCGTCGCCAAAGCCCTCGGCACCGGCTTCGCCGACGGCGTGGGCTGGAGCGACATCGAAGTCATCCGCGCCGAGAGCGGCCAGCCCAGCATCCTGCTTCACGGCAGCACCGCCGCCCGCGCGGAGGAAATCGGTGCCAAACAGATTCACCTAACGCTCACGCACACCAAGGACACGGCGGCAGCGAGCGTGGTGATCATGGGCTGAGCCACATCACTCAACGGTGATGAACTCGCTGCTGTTGAAGAGCACATGCCCGAGGTCGGTGAGAGCAGCGATGCGAGTGCTGGAGCTTTCGCGTTGAATGACGAAGTCCATGGCTTGCTGCCTGCGAAGGTCACTGGGAGTGCGCGCGAGGGTAAGCATGAAGAGACGCTCGACGATCATTGACAAATCGTCACCACCCTCGCGAACGGCGCGTTCGGCCAGGAATCGAGACTGGTCCTCCACGAACTCATCGTTCATCAAGACCAAGGCCTGCGTGGGCACGGTGCTCTGCAATCGCAGGGCACAACTGTCAGTCGTTGTTGGAGCGTCGAACAACTCCATGCCTGGCATAAGCAGTTGCCGCTTTACATAGATGTAAACACTGCGCCGCCATTGCTCGGGCGACTCATCTTTGAGCACGGGCCACTTGTTGCGCTGGCTGGCATCGAGCAGATCGGCGCGGATGCGCGGTTTGATTCCAGGACCTCCGAGCTTGAGATTCAGCTTGCCGCTAGCGGTCAAAATACTGTCGCGCAGCACCTCTGCTTCCATGCGCTGGAGCGCGTTGAACCTCCATGAATCAGGCTCGCGACGGCTTTGTCGATACGTGGCACTCATGACCAGGAGCTTGTGCAGCGGCTTGAGACGCCCCCCATTGGTATTGAGTTCACGAGCCAGGAAATCTAGCAACTCGGGGTGACTCGGCTTCGCTCCCGTGAAGCCGAAGTTGCTCGGTGTCGCGACGATGCCCGTGCCGAAATGATGCTGCCAGACACGGTTGGCCAACACTCTCCAAGCCAGAGCATTCGAGGGTGAGGTGATCCACTCGGCGAGCGTGCGCCTGCGTAGCGAAGTGGTGGTTCCAGGCTTGGGGAAGGCCACCGCTTTTGAGCCCAGCACGACAGGCACCGCAGGCTCCACCACCTCGCCAGGACTCGCGGCCACGCCACGCAAAAGCACGCGCGTCGTGGGCACCTTCGACGAGCGCTCGATGAGAGCCATCACCTTGCTCGCATCCTTCACTTCCCTGTCATCCTTGTCCTTCGCGCCTTTGCCAAGGCCCAGCTTTTCAGTGCCATTGAAGATCGCATACAGGCTGTAGTAATCCTTGGCCAGCAGCGGATCGGTCTTGTGATCATGGCATCGAGCGCATCCGAGAGTGAGCCCGAGGAAGACGCTGCTCGTGGTGGAGATCACGTCGTCCATCTGATCCGCCTGATACTGAGCGAGCGCTTCCTTCGTCTTGCCCATGTTGTCATCGTTGCTGGGACCATTGCGACAGAAGCCGGTGGCAATGAGTGCCTGCTCATCGCTGCCTTCCACCTCGTCACCAGCAAGCTGCTCGGCCACGAAGCGGGCATACGGCTTGTCCTCGTTGAAGCTGCGAATGACGTAGTCACGATACTTCCAGGCGTAGGGCCGGTCCAGGTCGTTGTGGAAGCCACCTGTGTCAGCATACCGTGCGAGGTCCAGCCAGTGACGTCCCCAGCGCTCCCCGTAGTGAGGGCTCTTCAGCAGTCGATCCACCAGTTGCGAGTAAGCCGTGGAAGACTCGTCCTTCTCGAAAGCGGTCACTTCCTCGGGCGTGGGCAGCAAGCCGGTGAGATCGAGCGACAAGCGCCGGATCAGCGTCGCCCGACTGGCCTCCGGCGCAGGCGAAAGCCCGGCGGCCTCTAGCTTGGCAAGCACGAAGGCATCCACCTCATTACGCGGCCACGACTTCAGCTTCACCTCAGGCGTTCCTGATTGAACCAAGGGCAGGAAGGCCCAGTGCATGCGCCCCTCCTCCACCGTCGGCGCACCGGCACGCAAGCCCGTGGCCAGCATGGCAAACCCGATGATCAGAGAATGGACAAAACACAATCGCACGCGAATGCCTACAACGTCACCAGCAGCCATCAATCCTTCATCGCAAGGACATGATGCTGCGGACGTTCCTTTTCCCGATGAAACTTCTCTTCACACTCCTTGCCCTCGCCGCCACGACCCACGCCACCGACTATCCGCGCGTCATCTTCGCCGATGATTTCTCCGCTGAAGGATTCGGCAAGGCCTGGGGCCACTACAAAAGCTCCAGCATCGTGAAGGACGGAATGCTCATCGGCATCACCTCGCCTACCTCAGATCACTCCGCTGTGGATCACATCCGTATCGAAGGTGAGCGCGACTTGGAAATGTCCGTGAAGTTCCGCTTCGTGAGTGACAAGGCGAAGAGCTTTAATGTCTGGTTCGATGACAAGAACTACAAAGGCTCCCACGCGGGCCACATCTGCCAGGCCACCATCAGCCCCACAGGCATCAACGTTGCCGATGCCAAGACGGGGGGCTTCAACCTCGAAGGTGGTCTCTATGATCGCAAGAAGGCCAATCAACTCACAGCGGAGGAGAAGACGATGCTCGCAGCCAAGGCCAAGCGTTTCCCTGCCACTGTGTCGCTCCAGAACTGGCACACGCTGGTGGTGCAGACGGCGGGCGACGAGATCACCGTGAGCATCGACGGCAAAGCCATCGGCAGCTTCAAGTCCCCAGGCATCACGCACGAAACGAAGTCGCTCATCAGCCTCACGACCAATCCGATTGATGTGCATTACGACGACTTCAGCATCAAAGGCGTCGCCAAGCCCTGAGTCGAATCGCATCCACGCGCCCTGTTGCGATCACCTTTCTTTCGCCCGCACTCGCGGCTGATGAGCAACTGCACGAAGGCGAGGCACTGCGGGAGGGACGCTACCGCAAGCAAGTCCAGCGCCGCAGGCTGAAGCCTGGACTCCAGCCCCCCTGAGATCACACCGTCGCCGCGTCGCATCCTCAGAATGTTTTTGCCGAAAACTCGAAGGCCCGGCACTTGATTTCCGGCAGTTCATTTCCGTCCGTTCTCAAGACTCCGGCTTGTCACTTCGCCTGGGCGTCCTCGGGACGCGCTGGTAGAACTCACACGATATACCGCCACGGCACCACGAGCCCCTGCGTCCCCTCTTTGGCGACCCAGCGGCTTGGCGGTGAGCCCCTCCTTCAGCGATTCCTCGATGCGAAACAATGGACGGGAGCCCCGCACCAGCGCAACCGAGGGGCACGGAGACAATCCTTGAGCGATCACGAGACGAGGGCTCATGGGCGCGAGTTTTTGTCGTCTTCTGGGATGAAGCTCCACTTGCGGCGCGGATCAGAGGCTGCGGTCCCCGACTGCATCACGCCAGACGTGGAGCTTGTCCCGCATGGCGGACAGCACGCGCTGGTGCTGCGGGTCGGCGGCGAGGTTGTTCAGCTCATAGGGATCAGCTTGCACGTCGTAGAGTTCCTCGGCGGGATGGTTCTCAATGAGGGAGATGAACTTCGCGGTGGCCTCGTCCTTGGCCGCCTTGTCCAGCCAAGATGAATACACGTCGCGGTGACTGTAGGGGATGCCGTCCACCAAGGTGAAGTGCGTGGTCCACTTGCGCTCAGGGTGGAGATTGAGGATGAACTTGTAGCGGGCATCACGCACGCCGCGCTGCGGGCAGCGATTCATCTCACCGTCGCCGGTGTGGCTGGCGAAGATCTCGTGACGATGCTTCGTGGCCTTGCCCATGAGCACTTCCTTGAAGCTGCGTCCATCGAGCTGGGGCAAGGCTGGCCCGCCCGCGAGATCGACGAGCGTGGGGGTGACATCGACGAAGGAGATCAATGCCTGGCTGGTGCTGCCCGGCTGGATCTTGCCCGGCCAGCGGGCGATGAAGGGCACATGCAGGCCGGTATCGTAGCAGGTCCACTTGCAGTGCGGCCACTCTGGCCCCTGATCGGCGGTGTAGATAAAGAGGGACTTCTCAGCCAGGCCGTGCTTGGCGAGTGACTTCATCACGTCGCCCACGCGTTGATCGAGTGTGGCGATGTCCTGGAAGTAGTTCGCGAGAGCGGTGCGCGTCTTCGGTGTGTCCACGAGGAAGGGCGGCAGCGGCAGCGCGGCAGGATCGAAGTCACGATTCGGTTCCCAGGTCACATGCGGGTTGTTGTCGCCGAGGATGAGACACAGCGGGGTGTTAGGCTGGGTGCGAGTGTGTTCTTCGAGGAAACGATCCACGGCAGCCGTGTCCAGGCCCTCGGCGCGATACTTGCGCGCATGGGCCGGGTTCTTCGGCAGCGTGGCCTTCAGCACCTCCCAGGGGAAGATCGAGGCCGGGCGCACATCCGTTTTGTTGGCCGCCACCACGCGGTAGCCGAGTTTCTTCAGATGATGGGGCAGCGTGGAGAGGTCCGGTTTGCAGTCGGTGTGATTGCCCATCGTGCCATTGCGTGCGGAATGCAGGCCGGTCCACAGCACTGCTCGCGAAGGACTGCATGTCGGCGAGGCAGCGAAGACTCCGGTGAAACGACAGCCCTCGGTTGCCAGTTTATCGAGGTTGGGTGTTTTGACGGCGGGATTGCCATAGCAACCGACGAAGTCGATGCCGTGATCGTCGCCGAGGTAGATGATGAGATGGGGACGACTCTCCGCCTGCACCGTGAAGGCGGTGGCGATCAAGGCCAGGATCATGGACACGACTCGACCCAGGATCGCTCGGGTCAGGGGAGATGGTGTTTCAGCATTCATGAAATGGTCAACGGACGGGCGACTGCCGTCCTTCATCGACCCTTGATCGAGTGCCCCGGATACCTCCAACATGATTATGAATTTTACATTGAGTATATTAAATTATGGAAATAACTTTACTCACCTAACCATCTCCCGCCCAGTGAACACCCGGCTTTTCTCCCTTCTCAAGCCACGCGCCCTGCCCCGAATCGGGCTCGGCCTGGCCTTGATGTGGCTGGCAGCCATGACGGCGCAGGCAGCGAATCTGTTTACGAACTCGAGCTTTGAGAATGGTGCTTGGGGCGGCGGACAGTCCTTCGTCGATGCGAACAACGCCACCTCGCTGTCCAACTCGAGCACCACGATCAACGGCTGGACGACCAACCTCGGCAGCACCTGGGTGCAGGACAGTTCACGAGTCACCGATGCCAATCGAATGCTCTGGCTGGGCCCGCCTTCGGTCGGCACCAATGTCTGCATCTCGCAGAAGGTGAATCTCTTTGGCTCCGGCGATCCGAGTCTCCAGCTCGTAGCCAACAACCGCTACACGCTCACCGTTGATTACGCGCTGTTTGATCCCAATGATCCCACGGCGGCGCTGCCCGGCCTGTCCACCTTCCAGGTCTATTACCTGCTGGGCATCAATGCCGGTGGCGATGATCCGTTTTCTCAGACCTTCCTGCTGAACACGACCGATGTCGTCTCGCCGTGGAGCAATGGACTTGGTGGCAGTGGTCTTGATTGGTCCCAGACCACTCTCTCCTTCGACCTGCCTTCGACGGCGGGCTACGATTACATGAAGTTCTTCCTGTCCGCGCCGAAGGCGACCGCATCGGTGCAGAGTCGCGGCGTGCTGATCGACAACAGCACCCTCGCGCTGGCGATCCCGGAGCCCGGCGCGCTGATGCTGCTCACAGCGCTGGCATTCCAGGGAAGGCGGCGGAGGAGGTAGGCCAAAAGGCGGCGAATGCTCCGCGTGCGAAGTTCTCCGATCATTCGCGAAGGATTGGCACCCTGGTGCGTCGTTATGGAGCGCGGCTTTGAAATCGGTCCTCCACTACTAATCATGAAACGCGCACTCTGCCTCCTCTCGATCCTCTCCGTCTGTTCATGGGTTCAATCCGCCGAGCCCGTGGTGCTCTTCGCGGATGACTTCGCCCGCGATGAGAAAACACCGGGCAAGGAAGACATCGGCAATGGCTGGACCAGCAACAGCGGCTGGCGTGCGAAGGGCCATCAGCAGGTGGACCTCATCGACGGCGCGATGCACGTCACCAAGCACGCCGAGGCGGATCACGGTGTCGCCATCTTCCATGATGCCGCATTCCAGGACGGCATCGTCGAATTGAAATTCAAGCTCGGTGAAGGCGACGACCTCGGGGTTGATTTCGTGGATCGCGAACTCAAGACCGTCCACGCTGGGCACCTCTGCATGGCCCGCGTGACCAACAAGAATCTCACCATCATGGATTCGAAGACAGGCGGCATGGACAATAAGATCCGCGAGCGTCGCCAGGCAGGCGACAAGTCCCCAGAACTCGCCGCCCTGCTCAAGACCAAGACGAAGTCATTCAAACTAGACCTCAAGTCTGACGAGTGGCACACCATGCACATCACCGTCGAGGGCAACACGATGTCCGTGAAGGTGGACGGCCAGGACAGCTGCACCTTTTCCAGCGAAGGCATCGCGCACCCGACCAAGCGCATGATCACCCTTGCCGTGAACAAGTCAGCGGTCGTTGACGACCTGAAAGTCTCCAAGTTGAAGTAACGCTACCACCCACACGCATGAACCCCGCCTCCGCAGCCCTCTCTCGCCGCGCCTTTCTCCGAGGCACGGGTGTTTCACTCGCCTTGCCATTCCTTGATGTGATGTGGTCGCGCCGAGCGATGGCCACCAACGCCACTCCGCCCAAGCGTCTCGTCACGGTGTGCGCCAGCCTGGGCATCTATCCTGCCGACTTTTTTCCGAAGAACACTGGCGCGGCCTACCAGCTCTCGCCTTACCTTGAGATGCTCAAGGATCACCGTCAGGATTTCACGGTGTTCTCCGGCCTGTCGCATCCAGAGCAGGCGGGTGCCAGTGGCCACACCTCGGAGATGACATGGCTCACCTCCGCCAAGCACCCAGGACTCGGAGGCTTCCGCAATACCATCTCCATCGACCAGCTCATCGCGGAGAAGATCGGCTTTGAAACGCGATTCCCCAGCCTCATCTGGGGCACCAACTCCACCAGCCAGAGCTACACGCGCGGCGGTGTGATGATCCCCGCCGATTCGCGCCCCTCGCAGATCTTTGCCAAGCTCTTCCTCAATGGCACACCCGACGAGGTGAAGAGTCAGATGCAAAAGCTCCGTGAGGGCCGCAGCATCATGGATACCGTCAACGATGAGGCCAAGCGTTTCGGCACCCGCGTGGGTGCGGCGGATCGCGACAAACTGGACGAGTATTTCACCTCAGTCCGTGAGATGGAGCACCGGCTCGCCAAGGCCGAAGCCTGGGTGCAGAAGCCCAAGCCGCACGTCGATGCGCAACAGCCCAAGGACATCACGGACAATGCGGACAGCGTGGGGCGTCTCCGTCTTCTCTTCGAACTCATCCCGCTCGCGCTTCAGACGGACAGCTCGCGCCTCATCACCATCCTGCTGCAAGGGACCAATTCCGTTCCGCCGATCCCCGGCGTGTCCATCGACCATCACAACCTCTCCCATCACGGCCAGGACCCCGAAAAGATCAAGCAGCTCGAACTCATCGAACGCGCCGAGTTGCAGGCACTCAATGGCCTCCTCGCTTCGCTGAAACAAAAGAAGGAAGGCAATGCCTCGGTGCTGGATAGCACCATGGTCTTGTTCGGCAGCAACCTCGGCAATGCCAACAGCCACGACACTCGCAATCTGCCGCTGCTCCTCGCTGGTGGCGGCTTCAAGCACGGGCAGCATCTTGGCTTTGATGCCCAGTCCAATGTGCCGCTGTGCAATCTCTTCGTGCAGATGCTGCAAAAGATGGACCTGCCCGTCGAGGAGTTTGGCAGCAGCACTGCGAGCAGCGTGAAAGGACTGGCCTAGTCCATCACCTGATCTTCATGAGAGTTTCACAACATCGCTCTTGCTTCCGAAGCCTTGAAAGAGCGACAGTTGCGGCGTGTCCACCTCATCCCATCCCTCCAGCCTGACACTTCCTGTCGAACCCTCTCACGCGAAGCAGCGCATTGATACGCTCATCGCTTCCGTGGGGCAGGTCATCATCGGCAAAGACGACGCCATCCGGCTCGCCGTCACCTGCCTGCTAGCCCGAGGGCACCTGCTTTTTGAAGACCTGCCAGGCGTGGGCAAGACCACCCTTTCACAGACCCTCGCACGCGCTCTCGGCCTCAATTTCCGACGGGTGCAATTCACCAGCGACCTCCTCCCGGCGGACATCCTTGGAGCCTCCATCTTCGAGCGCGAAAGCTCCAGCTTTGTCTTCAAACCGGGACCCATCTTCACCCAGGTGCTGCTCGCCGATGAGATCAATCGCGCCACGCCCAAGACCCAGTCCGCCCTGCTCGAAGCCATGGAGGAAGGCCAGGTCACAGCCGATGGCTACACTCACGCCCTGCCCGAGCCCTTCTTCGTCATCGCCACGCAGAACCCCACCACGCAGATGGGCACCTTCCCGCTGCCCGAGTCCCAGCTCGACCGCTTTCTGATGCGCCTCGAACTCGGCATCCCAGCGCGCGATGCCGAGCGCCGCATGTTGATGGGTGATGATCGTCGCGAGATTGTCCGCAACCTCGTCGCCACCCTGGCACCTGATGAGCTTCGTTCCCTTCAACAGTGCAGTCGCGCCGTGCATGTGTCCCCCGCCCTGCTCGACTACGTGCAGGACCTGCTCGCCGCCAGCCGACAGCACGGTCACGGATTGTCCCCGCGTGCTGGCATTGCCCTGCTGGCCGCCGCCCGCGCCTGGGCCTTACTCCAAGGTCGCCCCATGGTCATCCCCGAAGACGTCCAAGCCATCGGCCCCGCCGTCATGGCCCATCGCCTCGATCGCGTCATCGAAGGCATGACCGGCCGCGATCTCGCAGCGCGCCTGATCAAGGATGTGCCGGTGGTTTAACATAGATCCCATTCGTCACATCAGTCTTCTGTGACCTATGGGACACATGCGACTGATACACTCCTGATCGAAGAATTATGATCCGCCTCCGCCCCAATCATCACACCATCGCCCTCGGCGCGATGCTGGTGACTATGTGGTATGCGAGTTCGGCGCAGCAGAATGGGGGTGCGTTTGTGCTCACCTTCCTCACCCTCGCGCTGGCGTTGGTCTCGCTGCTTCATGCGTGGACCAATCTGCGCGCGGTTGAGATTCAGGCGGGCGTGATTCCCGCCGTGCAGGAGGGCGAGATGGTGTGCGTGCCGCTCGCCTTGAGCGTGGGCAAGGGTCGGGTGCCCTGTGGATTGGAGGTCACGGCGAGCAGTGCCGTGGAGCCCGTGTTCATTGAGATGCTGACTCCTGGCCAGCCCAAACGCATCGAGCTGCGACTTCGACCCTCCCATCATGGCCGTGCAGACAAGATCAAGATTGTCGTGCGCAGCTACTACCCGCTCGGGTTTTTCACCACCACACGCATGGTCGAAGTGGCACAGTCGCGCATGGTGCTGCCCAAGCCCGAGGGAACCCTGCCCCTGCCGACCGCCATACAAGGAAACGCAACCAACCTCCAGTCGCGCCCGGCAAGAAATCAGGGGGACGGCGAGGACTTTGCCGGAGTGCGTGAATGGGTGCCGGGCGATTCGTTGCGCCATGTGGACTGGAAGGCGGTCGCACGCGAGCGCCCGATGATGGTGAAGCTCTGGTCCGGCTCGCCGCCCAGCGTGGTATGGTTGAACTGGGACTCGCTCGACCTGCCCGAGGATGAACGCACCCGCCAAATCGCGCAGTGGGTAGTGCTCGCGGAGCAGGAAGGCTTGGCCTACGGAATGCGACTTCCTGGTGTGGTCATTTCGCCCGACTACGGCCCTGTTCATCAGCGTCGCTGCATGGAGGCCCTGGCCACACATGGCGAAGGCGTAGGCACGTCGGCACCCTCCGTCGTCACCTCCCATGATGTGCCACCCGCACCACACGAATCCACCGCTGAGGTGCCGGGGATGCCTTTGACGATGATGCTCTCGGCCATGGTGCTCTCCGTCTTGCCCGTGCTCACCAGCGTGCCTGCGGCAGGTCCCTTGGCTCTGCTCGTGGGACTGCTCTTCCGCTGGCGCATGAAGCAGCCGGTCGCTATCGGCTGGCGTCTGGTGCCGGCATTCATCGCGGTGTTTGGCACCTGGTGGCAGCTCGGCACTCTCAAGGGCCTGGAAGCAGGTGTGGCTGTGCTGCTGGGCATGACGGCCGCCAAGCTGATCGAAGCCCGCACCCCGCGTGACATGCAACTGCTCTCGCTGCTCGGCTGGTTCCTCTGCCTGTGCAGCCTCTCGATTGACCAGGCCATCGGCCACTCCTTGTGGGCGTATGCGATGTTTCTCCTGATTGCGATTGCCTTGGTCCGGTTCCGTCGTGGCTCGGCAGGCATGAAGTCGCCGCTGAAGGTGTGTTTTACCATGTTAGGCCAGGCCGTGCCGTTTGTGGTGCTTCTCTTCTTCTTGTTCCCGCGCGACTCCCTCGGCATCGCCCAGCGACTCAATCGAGTGCTCGTGAATCGCACCGGCATGTCGGACAAACTCGATCCGGGCAGTGTGGCCAACATTGCCCGCAGTCAGGAGGTGGCCTTCCGCGCGAATTTTGATGACACAACCCAGACGCCGCCCGTGAACACTCGCTACTGGCGCTGCATCGTGATGACGCAGTGCAATGGCATGCACTGGGAACGCGGCGGCAGCCTCAGCGACCAGCCGCGTCGTCCCACGCCGCCCAACCAACTGGTGGATCAAATCATCACCCTGTCACCCCACGGTGGCCGCTGGCTGCCTGCGTATGATCGTCCTGCACGCGTCCGCTCGCAAAACGAAGAGCACCTCATCTCGCCTGACGAAGACACGCTGCAAAGCCTCACTGAAGTGACCAGCGTGCGCCGATACAAGGTAGCCTCCTCGCTAGACACCACCTACCACCCATTGAAGCTCGATCACCGAGCTGCCAATCTCCAGGTGCCACGACAGGTGCCGCAGCGAGTGCGTGATCTGGCCGCCAGCTTTGCACAGGCAGACACGCCCGATGCGATGGTCCAGAGGGCTCTCGACTGGTTCCGCGGCCAGGGTTTTCAATACACTCTGGAGCCAGGCACTTATGACAAAGGTCAGGAGTTGGAGCAGTTCCTCTTCGATCGGAAGCTCGGCTTCTGCGAGCACTACGCTGCCTCATTCGCGCTGCTAATGCGGCTGGCGAAGGTGCCCTCGCGCATCGTGATCGGTTACCTTGGCGGCGAGTTCAATTCGAGCGGCTACTACACCATTCGACAGTCCGATGCTCACGCGTGGGCCGAAGTGTGGATCGAAGGCAAGGGCTGGCAACGCGTGGACCCGACTGCTGTCCTCGCGCCACAGCGTGTCACCGCCGATCTGCGCTCGATGCTGGAAGCCGGTGCCGAGGGCGTGTTCGGCGCGGCGCGAAACACTTGGCTGGGCCGCTCGCTCGATGGGGTGAGGCAGGCATGGGACCACGCGAACTATCTCTGGTATGAACGCGTAGTGCAGTTCGATGAGCAGGAGCAGTTCGATCTCTGGATGCGGCTGGGTCTGATGCGAATGCCCATTCACATCCTCGCCTCGGGTGTGCTCTTCCTGTTCGGTTTGCCACTCCTCGCGATCTGGCTCTGGCTGCGCCGCTCCGCCAGGCATCCCGATCCTGCTGCACGACTGTGGCTTTCCTTCTGTGGTGGCCTCGCCAAGGCAGGCGTCAAACGCGAGAGCAATGAAGGCCCTCTCGCCTTCGCCCAACGCGCGTCCGCCAAGCTGCCTGACAAAGCGAAAGCCATCGAGCGAGTCGCCCAGCTCTACCTCTCCACTCGCTACGGTGACCACTCCACTGCCCTCGCCGAGATGAAGCAGGCGATTCGCGAAGCCTAGCTCGGGCTCATCGAAGTGGAGCGGCAAGCATTACTTGACCAAGGCCACGTCTCCTCATCGCTTCGTCATTGGTCATTGGTCATTGGTCATTGGTCATTGGTCATTGGTCATTGGTCATTGGTCATTGGTCATTGGTCATTCACCAGTCCCTCATCGCCTTCATCCTTGATCCGACCTCCCGACGCGTGGATAAGAAGCCGCCTCTCATGAACGCTCGCGACGCCGCCATTGCCACGATTCAAAAGCTCCACAGCGCTGGACATCAAGCCATGCTCGCGGGGGGCTGCGTTCGTGATCGACTACTGGGCAAGGAGCCCAAGGATTACGATGTGGCCACCAGTGCTCGTCCGGCCCAGGTGATCGAATTGTTCCCCGGAGCACTCACTGTGGGAGCACACTTCGGCGTCGTGATCGTGCGACAAGGCGACGAGCACATCGAGGTCGCCACCTTCCGCCAGGACGGCGTGTATGCGGATGGACGGCATCCTGAGAGTGTCACGTTCTCCACGCCCGAGATGGACGCGCAGCGTCGCGACTTCACGGTGAACGGCCTCTTCGAAGATCCCATCCGTGGCGAGATCATCGACTACGTCGGCGGGCAGGATGACATGCAAGCAAAGGTATTGCGTGCGATTGGCGATCCCACGAAGCGGTTTACAGAAGACCATCTCCGCCTGATGCGCGCCGTGCGTTTCGCCACCGTGCTGGGCTTTGAGATCGAGGCTGAAACGTGGACCGCCGTGAAAGCTCTGGCACCGCAGATCAGGCATGTGAGCATGGAGCGTCTGCGCGAAGAGTTCAGCCGCACCATGCTGCATCGGAATCGTGTGCGCGGCTTCGACCTTCTCGTCGAGAGCGGCTTGATGAAGGCTCTGCTGCCTGAGATCCTGGTGCTGCAAGGTTGTGAGCAGCCACCGCAATTTCATCCCGAGGGCGATGTGTTCATTCACACCCGCCTCATGCTCAGCCTTCTACCCGAGGAAGTCTCGCTGCCGCTGGTGCTTTCCGTGCTCTTCCACGACATCGCGAAGCCCGCCACCCAGACCGTCGATGATACGGGTCGCATACGCTTCAACGGTCACGACATGGTTGGCGCACGCATGACGGACCACATCCTGCGTCGCCTCAAGTATCCTAACCAGGTTGTGGAGACAACGGTTGAAGCGGTGGCCAATCACATGGTCTTCAAGGATGTGCCCAAGATGCGCGTATCGAAGCTCAAGCGCTTCATGGCCCGCCCTGGATTCGATGACGAACTCGAACTCCACCGTGTGGACTGCCTCGGCTGCCACGGGATGCTGGATAACTTCGAGTTCCTGCTCGCGAAGAAGGATGAGTTCGCCAACGAACCGCTCATTCCCCCGCGTCTTATCAATGGCGGCGATCTCATTGCCCTCGGTTGGAAACCCAGCCCTCTCCTCGGGGCGGTTCTCGAAGCCGTGCAAACTCTGCAACTCGAAGGCACGCTCACCACACGCGAAGAAGCCCTCGAATGGGTGCGTGCGAACGGTGCGAGCGTGACGCTCGAAAGTTAAATTCACCCCACTTTCTTCACCCGTCCATGCGGCACGCTGACGTGGCGATTGTCCTTGGCGAGGAAGCGCCAGGGGTAGTCGGCGGCTTGGCTGATGCCGACTCGCACGTCGCTGAGAACTTCGTGCGAATTCGTGGGCGCAGATGCTCGCAGTCCGCAACCCGCAGGACGTTGTTTGCCGACCAAGGGCGTCCCGTGATGCTTGCCATCAATGGCGAGAGCGAGGGCGAGTTTGCCGGGACCGGAACATAGTTCGTGCAGCTTCTCGCGTTGCCTGCGCTGCTGCATGACTTCGATGCCACGACGTGGATCGAGGGCACGCACAAGGATGAGTCCATCGCGTTCACCACCTTTCACCAGGAGGTTGAACAACCAATACATGCCGTAATTGAAATACACGTAGGCTGAGCCCGGCGACTGCGACTTCACGAACTCGCGTGCGCTCGGTCGCGTGGCGGTGTGACAAGCGGGATCGCCTTCAGCGGCGTAGGCTTCGGTCTCGATGATGATGCCCGAGCACTCATGCCAGACGAGTTCAGTCCCGACGAGATCGCGAGCGACTTCGACCACATCGCGCTGGAAGAATGCTGTGCCAAGAAATGCCATCAGGCTTCACAATCCGGTCGGATGATCAACGAACTCCCACGGAAGCCCAAAGCGCTCCATGAGGTGACTGGCGAGGGCTTTGACGCCGAAGGTCTCGGTAGCGTAATGCCCGGCGTAGATGAGGTTGATGCCCAGTTCCTCGGCGAGGGTGTAGCTCCAGTGCGGGCCTTCACCAGTGATGAAGGTGTCGATCCCAGCCGCTTTCGCCGCAGCCACTTCGGCACCTGCGCCGCCTGTGACGATGCCGATGCGACGAGCAATCGAAGGTCCGCCAGGGCAGACATGCACGGTCGTTCCAGTCGCTTGGCGGAGGCGTTCAACGAGTTCTTCACGCGGCAGCTCGGTCTCGGTGCGCAGTCCGATGTCGGTGCCCTTGTAAGGATGGAAACTCGCCGTCGGAGCAAGACCAATGGCATTCATCAGGACGGCGTTGTTGCCCCACCTCGGATGCGCATCCAGCGGCAGGTGGGCGGAGTAGATGGCGAGGTTGTTCTCGATGCAGAGCCTGGACTTCTCAAAGACGCTGCCCGTGCAGGGTTGAAGTCCGCTCCAGAACAGGCCGTGATGCACAAGCAACAAGTCGGCACGCGCCTCCACCGCCTTACGGATCACGGGCAGACAAGCATCGACGGCAGCGACAACCCGAGTGACTTCGCCCTTCGCATTCTGCATCTGGAGTCCGTTCAAGGCGGGGCCATAGTCGGTGATCTCAGCGATGCGGAGTTCGGTATCGAGATACGTGGTGAGGTCGGAGAGCAGCATGGGCACAGAGGGATCACAGGTTGGCTGAGATTGCACCCTGATTTCGATGGTCGTGATCGGTGTCGTGGCCGTGGTCGTGAGATGCTAGCGGGCTCGAATGCTCAAACCTCTCAACGCGAATGACCTGATACGGCTTTATTCGCGTTCATTCGCGGCCCATTCGGTTTGGATTCGCGGTAAAGACCGACAACTCTGCGTCCTTTCATTCGTGCCCGTTGGATCAGCACTTGTCGGAGTGAACGACCACGTCGAAAGCACCGTCCTCAGATGAACTCGCATCCCATCCTCATCATCGGCCAGGGCTTGGCAGGCACGGCTTTGGCATGGCGACTGTGGGAGCGAGGTGAGCCCTTCACCATCGTGGATCGCGATGAAGCTCTCACGAGTTCCAAGGCCGCAGCAGGGCTGCTTACGCCGATCACAGGCATGAGGCTGACGCTGACCGAACACTACGGCGCATGGCTGGGTGAGGCGCTAAAGTTTTATCGCCACAAGGAGCGACTGCTGGGCTTGCGCTTCGTTCATGCACGGCGGCATGTCCGTTGGTTCAAGAACGACAAGGAGCCACAGCGCTGGGCTCAACGCCTGACCGATCCTCGCGTGAATGCTTTCATCAGGTCTAACGATCCCACGTTCGATGACGAGGTGTTCGCAGTCGAGCGTGGTGGTTTTGAAATGAAGCACGCGGGCTACCTTGACACCGTGGCGTATCTCGCGGCCAGCCGCCGATTCTTTGACCAGCTTGGGCAAGTCGTCACCACGGACTTCGATCATCGCGAACTGGAGGTGAAGGAGGGCGAAGTGTCATGGCGCGGCATTACGTATCGCGTGGCGATCTTTGCCACTGGATGGGAAGCTGCGCGGCATCCGTGGTTCGACTGGGTGCCCTTCCTGCCGGTGCGCGGCACCATTCTCACCGCGCGTGCCGACCTGCGCGGCGAGCATCGCATCATAAGCAAGGGCTGCTGGGTGATGCCGCGTGAGGATGGCACACTGCGCATCGGCTCCACGTATGAGGTGGCCTTTGATCGACCGAATGAAGTCGATCCCACGAAGCTCGCGGAGTTGCACGACACCCTTCGCCGCTTCGTCAAAGTGCCGGTGGAGGTCCTTGATCAACGTGCAGCCGTGCGGCCCAGCATTGAGCGTCAACGCGTGCTCATCGGACGCCATCCTGGCAAGCCCGCCATCGCCTTCCTTAATGGTCTGGGCAGCAAGGGCACGCTGCAATCACCTGCCGTTTCACGCTTGCTGCTAGCTCATCTGCTGGACGGTGAACCAGTGCCACCTTCGATGGATCTGGCGGGCAATTTCTGAGTCACACAAAGAATGCGGAGGTGTTGACCCCGTTCGCCGGGCCTGCTTTACTCGCGGCCCATCATGGATTCGAAGAGGCTTGGTCAATTGTTGCTCACCGGCGTGCCCGGTCTTGAACTCGACACTGAAACGGCGGCGCGCCTGAAGAAGCTCCAGCCTGGAGGTTTCATCCTCTTCGGTCGCAACATCAAAAGCCCCGAGCAACTGCGCAAGCTCTGCGATGATCTGCGCGACATCTCAGACATTGAGCCCTTCATCACCATCGACCAGGAGGGTGGTCGTGTTTCCCGCCTTCGCTTGATCGGTGACGAGCCGCCGAACGCGCAATCGCTTCGTGACAAAGGCGATCCCGCGCTGATTCGCCAGCATGGCAAGCTCACCGCCGAAGTGCTTCGCTTCTTCGGCTTCAACCTCGATCTCTGCCCGGTGCTCGACATATCCTACGACGATGCAGCGGACAACTCATTGAAGGGACGCACTTACGGCAAAAACGCTCAGCAGGTGATCACCAATGCGGGCATCTTCAATGCAGCGCTGCGCAAGGGCGGCATCCTGAGCTGCGGCAAGCACTTCCCTGGCTACGGTCCGGCCGAATGCGATCCGCATGAGTTCCTGCCCGTTATCACCAAGAGCCGCGCCGATCTGGAACGCGACGAGCTGATGCCCTACAGCGCCTTGCTGCCGGAACTCGACAGCGTGATGACCTGCCACAGCAATTACACCGCCTTCGATCCTGATCGCGGCCGCTGGCCAGCTTCCCTGTCTCACAACATCGTGACCAAGCTCTTGCGCGATCAGATGGGCTTTGAAGGTCTGGCGATGACCGACGATCTCGACATGGGTGCCATCTTGAATGAGGTTACCTTCGAGCAAGCGATTCAGGAAGCCGTGCGCGCGGGGAACGATCTCGTCATGATCTGCCATCGCCTGGAAATGGTGGAGCTGGCTCGCGAACATCTCGAAGGCGTGGAGAGCCCCATCCTGCACGATGCACTGGTTCGCATTGAGAAGACCAAAAAGCGCCTCCAGCCGCCCACGCAGTTCGATCTCGACATCTTCCGCCGCATCAATGCTGACATCTGGCAGCTGCGCGTGGATGTGCTCGGCGAGGAAGCCGCAGGCAACCTCAGCGTCGAAGACGGCAAGCGCTCACCCGTGGAGCTTTACTAAAACAGGAAGTATGAAAGGCGGCGAAAGTCGCTCTTGTCTTGCCTCTCGTTCATCCCTCATACTTCATCCTCCATCCATTCGATTCATGCTCGACATCATCAGCAAACTCCTCCAAGTCCAGGAACGCGACCAACGCTTGCGCAGTCTTCAGAAGGATCTCAAGGACATCCCCATGCTCCAGGCTCGCGCCAAGGATCAGCTCGCTGGAGATCAAGCCGCCTGCGATGCCGCGCTGGCGAAGGTTCGTGAGGTCGAGGTAAAAATCAAGAACGTGGAGCTAGACATCCAGACACGTCAAAACACGATCAAGCGCCTCCACGATCAGCAGTTTGAGACCCGGAAGAACGATGAATTCCAGGCCCTCGGCAATGAAGTGATCCGTTATCAAAATGAGGTGCGCGGACTCGAAGATCAGGAGATCGAGCACATGGAAGCTCTCGAAGCCGCCAAGGCCGTGCTTCAGGAAGCCCAGGGCAAGCTGGCCATCACTCAGGGGCATGTGAACGATGAGCTGAAGCAGCTCGACGAACGCAATGTGAATCTTCAGGCACGTATCGCCGAAATTAAAGCCGACCGGGCCACCATCGCGCAGCCTCTCGATGGGGATAACTTGAACCTTTATGACCGGCTCATGAAGAGCAAGGGCAACTCAGCCATCGTGGCTGTCGATGCTGGCGTCTGCGGCGGCTGCCACATGAAGCTGGTCTCTGCGACGATCAATGCGCTGAAGGCCAACGATGCCATCGTTCACTGCGAGCAGTGCGGGCGCATCCTTTACTTCGATTAGCCAGCCGCTTTAAAGGCTCCTGATCAGGGCACCTTGAACACTTTTTGTGTCGTCGGATCGAGCGCGAGTGAACCGCTCGGCAGCCCACGCACATCAAGTTCATTGTGAGGAGCGTAAGGGCTCACCACGCGGCCTGGCTTCTTGCCGACGGTGCCTGTGGGGAACTCCTGCCCTGCGGACACTGTGGGCTGCGAAGTGGAAGAAGGTGTCGTCTTTGATTCCGTCGTCGGCTGAGAAGGCGCAGGTGTCGTGCTCTTGGCGGGCTCAGTAGGCGGCACCGAAAGAAACGAGTCGTTATCGTTAATCGCGTAGGGTGAGATGCTGCCAGCGGAGGCACTGCTCGAAGCCGTTTCCATCGGCGGAGGCGGAGGCGTCTCTTGATTTTTCGGAGCGATCACCACCGTCTCGCTTTCGGTTTTCTTCCGGGCTGTGGTGTAATAACCATCGGAATCGCTGCTCTTCGTTTGCTTGGGAGTGGACGAGGCGACGTTCGAGGAAGTCGTGCTGCGCTTCGAGCGGGACGAGGCTGTCGCCGAAGTCTTGGGCTTGGTCGAAGCCACCCGAGGCTGCGCGATGGCACCCGTGGATGGTGCTTCCCGATACGTCGTGGATGGCGTCGTGCGCGACGAGGATGCAGTCGGAACCGTGCTCTGCTGATACGGCGCAGGTGTGGGATAGCTCGGCGGCGGATTAGGCGCGCGATGGGAGCGTCCGCCTTTGAACAGGCCGCTGAAGAAGCCGCTCACCTTCTCGCTGAAGGCATCACCCTGCCGGTAGAACTCGTCCGCAGCGTAACCATTCTGCTGAGCATGTGCCGGAAGCCCGATCCACAAAGGGGCCGAAATGACCGCTACCCGAAGGGTGCGGCTGAAGGAAATGCGATCAGTCTTCATAGCTTTGTTAAGAGGTATTAAAATTTCACTATATTCAAGCTCTTTTTCAGGGGACGCAGCTACCACGCCAGCCCTTTCATAACACTCACTCCTAATAGGATCTTCATCATTCTTGCGTAGCCAGGCGATCAGACGAGCGGCCAGGCAATCTTGTTCGATGCCGTTTTATGATAAAACATGGAACTTCCATGAACCCAGGACAATCCTCTGGGGTTATGGCAGTGGAACGAAAGCCGGATTGGGCACCTCGGTCCGATCACTCGATCATCAAACCGCGAGCGATGATGGCATCCACGGGATTGAGATCGTCGGTGAAAACCACGCCTCCAGTCGGCCAACGCGAGGGCTGCACCCGCCGCCGTGCGATCCGATCCTGCTCGCTGCCCGGCACATAAGAGGCCTCCGTGAACACGGATGCCCACGATTCCATGCTGGCTAGCAGCATTGCATTCTGCGGCTGGTTCAGCGCGCCACCCACGGCGAAAAGCTCGACATGCGGAAACACTTCTCCGAGGGTCTTCATCATCCCGGCGAGCAGCTCGCTGCGAGGTCCTTCGATGGCACTGATCACGTTCATGACGAAGATGCCTTTCGGTGCAAGGCGGTCATGCACGAGCTGGAAGAACTCCTTGGAGGCGAGATGAACAGGAATCTGGCGGATGCCGTTGTAAGCGTCGCCAAATATGAAGTCATACTTCGCGTCGGCATTCTGGCGGAGAAATCGACGGGCATCACCCGCGTGCGCCTTCACTTGGGGGAATTCGTCCAGCTTGAAGAACTTCCGGCCTGTCGCGATCACCTCAGGATCGATCTCGCTGACATCAATGGTCGCCTGCGGATACTGGGACGACATGCGCTCCGGCATCCCGAAGGCCCCCGCCCCGATGAACAGCGCCCGCTGCACCTCGAAGCCCGGTTTCATCATCGCCAGTTGCCAGTAGCGCTGGTAGTCCAGCACAATGCCACCATCGCGCATCCGCATTCCACCTTCGATCGTCGAGTCCAGATGCAGGTAGCGCTCCGTGTGAGGATCGCTCCCCTGCTCCAGCACTTGAATGCGATGATAATACGAGTCGTGCTCGTAGATCACATTGGCCACAGCACGCTCCTCTGCCCCCAGGCCCATGGCACCGGCCACCAGACCTGCCAGCCAGATCGGCAGTTGCGACTTGATCGGATTGCGCGCCATGAAGAAGGCCAGCCCCGCCAGCAGCAGCAGCACCAGGCCCGTGCCCAGGAAGATGCTTTTCACCCCGAAGTTCGAGAGCAGATAAAAACCTGAGAGCAAGGTGCCCACGAAGCTACCGAGCGAACCAAGCATGCTGATCGTGCCCGCAGCGAAGCCCACATGCGCATCCTTGCCGATCAAGCTGAAGAGCCGCACCGATGCGGGCGACACAGCCCCGAGCAGCACACCCGGCAAGAGGAACAGCAGGATGGAAATCATGAGCGGCCCCGCGATCAAGCCCGAGCGCTCGAACGACGACGCGAGACCCGCATTGAACAAGGGCACGAACATCGTCAGCACCGAAGCACCCGCGAGCAACCAGCCGAGCAGGGCAAAGTCCGACTTCTTCTCTGCCATCCAGCCGCCCAGGTAACTCCCCGCGCTAAAGGCGATCAGCACCACCCCGATCAGTGCCGTCCAGGTGAAGGCGCTATTCCCAAAGGTGGGTGCCAGCAGACGATACGCACTGATCTCGATCACCATGATCGCCGCCCCAGCAAGGAAGCAGATCAAGGCCAGACACCACTGGGCGTGGCGAGGCGCAGCGAGTTCAGGGACGGACGCGGCAGGTTTGGCTGGCTTGCTCATGAGTGGCGCTGCCTATGCGCTAGTGGACGATCAGGATCAAGAAACAAACCACTTCCCGCTCACCTCAAAGATCAATCCTGCTCCCACACGAGGGCGACGATGCGCCAGCCGGTCTTGGTGCGGGCAAGGGTGAACATATCGGTGCCGGTGGTAACGGTGGCGTCCTTGGTGAGCTTCCACTTTACCGTGGCGTGGGCGATGCCTTTGCCGAGGAGAATTTTCATCTCGGTGGGTTCCTCCTTCATCGGCGATGGGCTCTGCGCATGGGCCATCCGCTGGCTGTGAAGGAAATCGGTGAGCGCCTCGGTGGATACGAGGCCTCCAGGCTGCACGAAGGTGATACGGGCTCCTTCCTGGAAGCACTCGCCGTAACCGTCCATGTCCTTGGCAGACCAAGTGGAGAAGTAACGCGTCAGTTGCGCGCGGACGGCGGCTTCATCAGGGGAATTGGCTGTAGAGCACGAGGGCAGAAGAACGACGACCACAAGGCTGTAGAGCAAGAGCCGCATGGAAGTGCCCACGAGGCTGAGAGCGCGCCCCCCAAACGGGGGCAAAGGACACATGAAAAGCTGGGATCGCATATCGAGAGGCATAAGGCGCTTCATCATGGCTATCTCGTAGCATTCCTTCACGCGAAGTGCGACTCCGCAGAACGATCAACTTTCGTCATTCGTCCTTGCCCCTTGCTCCCGCGCGGTCCTGTCGCATAATCCCGGCCCCTTTATGACCACTGGCAAGCGCATTGTATTGAAGTTCGGCTCCGGCATCCTCACCAAGCTCGGCAGCGTGGACCCTGATCCTGTGCAATTGCGAAAGCTGGTGGAGGCCGTGGCGCTGCTCAAGGAAGCAGGGCATCAATGCGTGGTAGTCAGCAGCGGAGCGGTGGCCTCAGGTCTGCGCCCGCTGAATTTCTCCCAGCGCCCCAGCGACATGACCACGCTCCAGGCTTGTGCCGCCGTCGGGCAGACGCACCTGATGCACTTCTACGAGTCACTCCTCCGCGACCACGGGCTCCACGTTGCCCAGCTTCTCCTCACCCATGAAGACCTCGGCCATCCTGATCGAGCTGCACGCGTGAAGAGCACCCTGGAGCGCCTGCTCGAATTCTCCCAGGTGGTGCCCGTGATCAACGAGAACGACAGCGTCGCCATCGAGGAACTGCGCTTCGGTGACAATGACAAGCTCTCCTCCCAAGTCGCCCTTCTCTGGCAGGCCGATACCCTCGTCCTCCTCACCAGCGCGCCCGGCCTGCTGCGTGATCCTGCGCAACCCGAGGAAGGACCGATTCCACTCGTGACCGACATCGACGCCGTGCTGGGCCATGCCCGCGAAGAGAAGAGCACGCTCGGCACGGGCGGCATGGGTTCCAAACTCCGCGCCGTGCAAGAGGCCGTCAATGGTGGCATCGAATGCATCATCGCCAGCGGACGCCGTCCCGAGCAACTCGTGGACGTCATCGCAGGTGCGGGTATCTGCACTCGATTCGTGGCGAAGAAGCCATAAAAAAAGCAGGCCGGGTTCCCGGCCTGCTGGTGTGATCATCAAATGATCGGAGGAGCGCCTACTTGGCAGCGGCACCTTCCTTGAAGGCGTAGAGGTGCGTGTGGGTGCTGATGTAGAGCACGCCATTGGCTGCCACCGGTGTGCCCATCACAGGGGATGGAAATTCCACGCTGCCGAGTTCCTTCAGTTCTTTGCCTTCGGCGAGGATGAAGAGTTCACCCTCTTCGTTACCGAGGTAAATCTTGCCATCGACAACGAGGGGGTTGGACCAGATGTGGCCCTTGGTGTCGAACTTCCAGTATTCCTTGCCGGTCTTGGCATCAAGGCAGAAAAGGCGTCCGGTGTAGTCGGGCATGTAAACCAAGCCGTCCTTCACGGCGGGGCTGCTGATGGTGCGCTCGACGCCCTTGAAGGTCCAGACCGGCTTGTCGGTGAGGTCACCAGAGCCGCTCGGATCAATGCAGCTCATCATGCCCACGCCTTCGCCGTGCTCAGGGTCCTGACCAATGGCGACGTAAAGCAGACCATCGTGAACCACCGGGGTAGCGATCAGTTCGGATGGACCATCATACTCGGCATACTTGCGCTTCTCGCCTTTCTCATCGACGCGATACTCCTTGGGGCAGGCATTGTATTTCCACTTCACAGGAAGCTCGGAAATTTCATCGTCCACCTTCACCTTCTCAGCGGCAGTGCCAAGGCCATACACCCAGCCATCACCAGCGGCGAAGACGATCTGAGTTTTGCCACCCACCGTGATCGCGCAGGGGGAGGCCCAGTTGCAGTGCATGATGTTTTCACTGACCTTCAATTCTTCCGGCAGCTCGGCTTCATACTTGCCGGTTTCGGCATCGACGCAGACAAAGCTGGGAGCCGTGGGCGCAGGCAGATTGGTGTGGGACCAGTCCACACCATTGCTGGTGGCGGCATACACTTTGCCATCGACGACGAGCGGGTAGTTCGAAGCGATATTGTGGGGGAACACGCCGAGTTCCTTGCGCATGTCATACACCCAGAGGATGTCGGCATCGGTGCTGTCCGTCTCGACGGGCGTGATCTTGCCGTCCTTGTCAGGAGCGGCCATGTATTTGGACTCGTCCTGGAAGCCCTGGTTGCCGTCTTCCAGCCCCTTGGTGTCCATGCACATGATCTCGCAGCGATTGGTGATCACGAAGGCCTTGTCACCAACGATGGTCGGAGTGGAGCACATGCCGAGGAATTCCCAGTCAGACACCTTGCCCGCTCCGAGCTTGGGCGCAGCGAGCTGCCACTTGAAGGCACCCGTCTTTTCATCGAAGCACATGACGACGCCACGGTCTCCGATGTGCTTGGGATTACGGGGCGACTCGTTGTTCGTGCCAACGAAGATCTGGCCGTTGCTGACCGTGCAGGTGCCGTAGGTTTGGGAGCCGAGCTTGGCCACCCAGAGACAGTTCTTGGTAGTGGCAAGGTCAATGTCTTCGCTACCGGCTTTCTTCTTGCCCGGATCGAAAGCGACAGGCATGCCCTTTTCGGAGGAAACGAAGTTGCGCTCGTTCTTGCCGCCCCACTGAGTCCAATCACCCGCCTTGGCAGGCTCGGCGTTTAATTCGAGGAAGGAGAAGACCGAGAGTCCAGCGACGACGGTAAGCCCCAAGGAGAGAGTTTTTGCATTCATCATGTCAGATTACGTTCGGAGGAGGTTGAGTGTGCAGGATTAGTTGTTGGGCGTCACCTTGACGTTGTCGATGAAGACGCGCTTCTGATTCTGAGGGGTGAAACCGAAGAGCCCAGGGGAGCCCTCGGTATGCACTGGGGCATTCGCTTTCTCGGAGATGGTCCAGGCTTCGGGTTCAGGCTGGCCTTTCTCCCACACCTTGGCGCGCACGGTGCCGTTTTGCTTATCGGCATCCACGAGCACCTGGGCCTTGAGCACATACCACTTGTTCGCCTCTACCTTCATGGGGGCCACTCGCTTGAAGCGGTCGAAATTGGAACTGATCTCGAGTTCATTGGCATTGCCCTTGAGCACGAAAGCATAGCGCTGGTTGATGAGACCCACGTCACTCTTCACGCGACGGTTGCCATCGGTCATCACATCCGCTTCGATAGTGTAGTTATTCATGTCGCTGGTGCCGAGGAAGACGGTGCCGCGCTGGAAGAGCAGGCGGTCAAAGCTCTTGCCCAGAGCCTTCTCACCATCCTTGTCCATGACTTGGAACTTGAAACGAGCACCGATCCAAGGGAGTGGCGGATAGGCGAACTTGTATTCAGGGTTGGCGGAATCGGCGGCGAAAATCTCGGTCAACTCAGCCTTGTTGAAGTCCTGCTGGAAAGGCGGCTTGAGCAGCACACGGCCACGCACGGTGCCAAAGAGCCCGCTGCCATCGGTCGCCTTGAACGCACCAGCACCCATCTTGGCATCGGCATTGGCGACGAGTTCATTGGCCTCGTTGAACTTCGCATCTTCGATCTTCGCCTTCACCTTGGCAGTCGGAGGAATGAAAGTCTCCCACTTCACGCCCTTCGCCTCGCCCACCACATTACCAGCGGCATCAATGGTGCGGACCTTGAAGTTCACCTTCTCGCCAGGAAACACGACGAACTCGGCAGGCACCACCTGAAGGGCGACTGCGGGGCCTTTCGTCGCGGGTGCGGGAGCAGGCACGTCATCGGTCTTCACGCTCGTGGCATTGATCTTGAAGCTGTAGAGCTTTTCAGTGGAGTGAACCAGCAAGTTGCCATTCGCGATGGACACTGCGCCGATGCAATTGCCTTCCAGTTTGATCTTTTGCAGTTGCTTGCCGTCCTTCGCATCCAGGACGAACACCGCGCCTTCCATCAGCGGAGCGAAGACATAACCATCAGCGTAGGCCGGGGAGGAATGCGTGTTGCCATTCGAGACCTTGGATTCCCAGACGATTGTTCCGTCGTTGGCGTTCACGGCCACAACTGAGCCTGTGTCGGTGATTTGAATCACATGATCGCCCACCAGGATGGGACTGCCGGAACCTGAAGAGAAGGGCTGACGCCAGACTTCATTGGCCTTCCAGGCATCCTTGTCGATGGCGTTGTCGAAGATGAGCTGATCTTTCACGACCTTGGCCGGGGCCTTGGCGCACACCATACGGCCCTTGTCTGCGGTATCGACGTTCTCGTCACCATGGATGGCGATCACCTTGCCACTGTGAAGCACGACCGTGGCATTGGCTCCCGCCTTCGCGAACTTGTGACGCCAGATCGGCTTGCCGGTCAAGGCGTTGGCGCAGACCATGTTGCCGCAACCCGTGGCTGCATAGAAAACGCGCTTGCCATCCAAGGTATCAAAAATAGGATGACTGAAAGAGCTGTCCTGAGGAGGTGTTTCACCCGGCGTGCTGGCCCAGACGAGTTCACCCGTGATCTTGTCGAAGCCATAGAAGCGGTCGGCAGCAGGGCCGTCAGCGCCCCAGTTGGCCGTGATGCCGCGGACGATGACGAGATCGCCCTCAATGGCAGGCGCACCTACTTTGGAGTTCGGGAAAGTCATGCGGCCCAGCTTCTCCATCAGCGAGTGGCGGAAGATTTCTTTGCCTGAAAAATCCCAGCAGCCAAACACGCCGTAAGCCGTCAGCAGATACACACGCTTTGAAGCGGGATCGACGGTGGCAGCACCGATGGCGTAGCGATTGTAAACCGTGTCGCTGATGAAATCCTTGATCTGCACTTCCCAGAGCTTTTGGCCGCTCTTTTCATCAAGGCAGGTCAATACTTCGATGAGTTCCTCCTTGGTGCCGAGGTAACCGAAGGCAAACACCTTGCCCTCGCACACCACCGGAGTGCCACGCGACTGGCTCGCATAGGTCCAACTAGGCTGCTCAGCGATCACCTTGCCGGCTTTCATTTCATCGGAGGGCACGTAGTGCTCAGCGCTGACGCCATTCTGGTAGGGGCCGCGCCAGGAAGTCCAGTCGCCCGCGAAGGCGCTCGCGCTCAGGGCAAGCAGGAGTGGAAGTGAATAGGTGATCTTCATGCAGAGAGGTAGGGTGAACCGGGGGTTAAAAGGCCCGCCATTGTCACGATGGATGTCGGACGGGCAAATCGAAACGAGCAGCACTTCGAGCATCTTTCGGTTGGACGCGCAGGTCAGCCTCATCCGGGATGAGGCGATTCCTGATGCGTTCACTCGCAGCTCGCCGCGAGCGCTACTTCATGAGTGCATTGCCAGCGGCGAGATGCTTGGCGTATTCCTTCTGGCGCATCGCCACGCGAGCATGGAGAGGACGCTCAATGCCACGATGCTTGGTAGCGACGAGCGCCTTAAGCAGCGTGACCAGACCCTTCACATCGTCGAACGAGACGTATTCGGCCGCGACGGTGTTGTCTTCTGACGTGTTGTGATAGTTCCCGAGGCAGAGGGAAATTCCCGCACTGCGATGGCCGAGTGCCTGCATGGCCGAGGCCTCACACGCACCCCGATCCAGGAGGCAACGCTGAACCCGAATCCCCTGCTCCGAAGCGGTGCGCATGAGGATCTCGACCGCTTCCGCATCAAAGACCGAAAGCCGGTCCCCGACACGAACCACAGGACCATCACCGAACTCGGCGCCATTCACAGGCCGACTTGTCTCCAGCGAGAGGAACAGGGCATCTTTACCAAACGGCCAATTCTCACCCACATGCCAAGCACCCAGCCAGCCGATCTGTTCGGCACGAGTGAAGATCGCATACACAGTGGTCTCCAGATTGAGCTTCGCCAGTTCCCAAAACGTTGCCACGATGCTGGCGCAGCCGATCAAGTCATCGCACGCCGTGGCTTCCACTCGTCCATCTTCGATCACCACAGGGAAGTTCCAGGTCGCGATGTTGCCACCTTTGTGAACCTTGCGCAGTCCACGCTTCAAGCCGTCGTCAATCACGGACTTGGCCACGCCGCCGAGGAACTCCCACTCATCCTTCTTGCCACCCGGCTTGCGAACAAAGGCTGGATGATCCATGTGAGCACCGAGCACCCACGCAGGACTCGCCTTGCGCTTGCCGCATTTATAGGTGGCGATCAGGTTGCCAAACTTGTCGCGCTTCAGTTTCACATTCGGACAGTCTTTGAGCAGGGCTTCGATCTCCGCGCGCACAAAGTATTCGTGAAACGGAGCCGAGGGTTGTTTGAGAATTCTCTTGAGAATCGAAGTCAGCGTTGGAACAGCCATGTGTTCATTGTAGCCTGATTTTTCAAGACTCAACCGCCCTGTGTGAAGAAGCTCCGTTATTTCATCGAGACCTCATCGGTCGGATTCCTGGCGTGGTCCATGCGCCGCCTTCCACGCCATGTGATCCTCGTGCTTGCCCGCATCATCGGCACTCTGGCATGGCTGGCCGACGTTCGAGGTCGCACCACCGCCACTGAAAACATCCGCGTCGCCTTCGGAGAGCTGTTCACCTGGCCAGCCCGTCATGGCATCGTCAGGCGTTGCTACCAAAACTTCACACGCACCTTCTTCGATCTGTTCTGGGTCGGGTCGCTATCGAAGGACACCTGGCAGCAGCACTTCGTTATCGAAGCCCTTGATCCCATCGCCCTGGAAGCCACGCGAACCAAAGGAGCCGTGTGGGTCACACCACACTTCGGAAACTTCGAACTCTCCAGCATCATCTGGGGATTCGCCGGATTCCGTCACACTATCGTGGCACAAGACTTCAAGAATCCAGCCCTCACAGACCTCTTCACCTCAGCACGACAGACCTCCGGGCACACCGTGATACCACAGCAATCCGCCATGCTGCGCCTGACCAAGGCATTGAGCCGTGGCAGCAATGCAGGGTTTCTCACGGACTTGAATGTGAGACCTGGACGCGCAGCGGCGATCATTGAGTGCTTCGGGCTCAAGACTTGCGTCACGACTCTCCACGTCATGCTCGCGCAACGGCTGGGTTTGACAATCCTGCCAGCACTCTGTTTCCCACTCGAAGACGGGCGCTACCGCGTGAAGGTCTTCCATCCGATCACGCCTCGCGTGGACGAAGAGCCGCAGATGATCGCACAGCATTGCTGGGACTTGTTTGAAAAGGAGATTCGCCAGCACCCGGAACTGTGGATGTGGATGTATAAGCACTGGCGCTATCTGCCCGATGATGAAAGCAACGAGCGCTACCCAGATTACGCCAACATCAGTCGCGCCTTTGTGAAGCTCTTGCGCGAGGGCACGATGTAGCCGGTCAGGCCTACGATCTGGGGCAATCGCCAAACGCAAAAAAGCCAGCAGGCGCACCTGCTGGCTTTCTCAAAGGGATGATACTCGGAAACGACTACTCGCCGGAGTTCTCTTCAACGTAGCGAACCACGTCGCCAACGGACTGGAGCTTTTCAGCTTCTTCGTCCGGCACGTCGATGCCGAATTCTTCTTCGAAGGCCATGACGAGTTCGACGGTATCCAAGGAGTCGGCTCCGAGGTCTTCGATGAATTTAGCCTCGAGGGTCACTTGCTCTGGGTTCACGCCTAGTTGCTCGACGATGATGTCCCGGACTTTATCTTGGATGTTGTCTGCCATAATTGTTGGTTTGAGGGGTAGATGAATCGGGCGGAGCAATAACGGCTTGTCATTTTTTGGCAAGACGAATTTCTGCGATTTTATCAAAGCCCATCAGATGCTCGTCACGAGGCCTTCTCGCTCGATTCTGCGGGCTCCTCAGGTTCATCTGCATCCATGCGTTTCTCGATCAGTTCCCCGTGGAAGTTGGCGATGAGTTGATCATAGACTTTCTCGCCATCCTGAAACTTGAGGCAGTCGATCACCGCCTTCTGCACCAGGCCATCGGCACCTTCGCGATAGGACACATAGGCCAGTCCTTTGTTCTCCCACTTGCGCGCATCAATGCGGAAGGCATCCGCATGATTCACACGTCTGCCATCGGGAAGAATGAGGTGGTCGTGCTGGCCCACGAGTTTCTTGGAGCGATTGAGCAGCACGATACCGGCGATGATGAGCAGCCCAACGCCCATGGCACCGCTCCAGTAAAACTGCTGCCCGATCTCCGTCTCGGTGCGTTTCTTCGGCTTTTCGGGCCAGCCCTTCTTAGCTGCGTAAGCCGCCCAGCTCTGCGGTTCGCCCTGCTGATTGAACACGATGCCCTTGGCCTGTGCCTCGCTGCGCCAGGTATCGAGTGCCCCTGCGGCCTTCGCCTTGGCAAAGGCATCCGTCACCTCCGCCTCGTAGCGGGTGCGCTCGACCGCCATGGCATTCTCCTTGGGCCAGGACCAGGCACCATCCTTGTAAAACCACACTGCGAAGACCAGGAACATCGCCGCCATCTGGCCATAGCGACGGTAATACCATTTCGAGACAGGGCACACAATCGGGGGGCTGGTGGAGTCGGATGACATGCGATGACCACTGAACCAGCGAGCCGGAGCCCGGCAACTTGTTTGCCACTTCTCGCTTTCCTCTTTGAACAGTCACAACTTTCGGCTCACTATGCTAACACATGCCGCAATTCACCTATCAAGCCGTCGATGGATCAGGCAAGGAGCTTTCTGGAACGATCGAAGCTCCAGATCGTCCATCGGCATTGCGACAACTCACAGGCAAAGGCATCCAGCCTTTCAAGGTAGCAGAGAAAGCGGGCTCAGGCCCCGCCCCAGCCGCCAAACCCAAGACTGGATCAAAGGCCTCCGAAGCAGCAGCCAGCAGCGGCCCCATCACCCTGAGCGCCAATCAGGTGCAGCTCTTCACAGAGGAACTATCCGAACTGCTCGAAGCCGGCATGCGCCTGGAGCCCGCGCTCAAGCTCATGGAGGGCAAGAGTGATGCCAACCCCGCGCCCTACCGGATCGTGGCACGTCGGGTGGCAAATCTCGTGCGCGAAGGCCATCAGTTCAGTGCTGCCATCCGCATGGTGTCGCCGTCATTTGGCGAACTGTTCTGCGCCGTCGCCGCAGCAGGCGAGGCCGGTGGATCGCTGGGTTCATCCATGCAGCGCCAGGCGCAATACCTTGCCGCATCCCGCGAGATGCAGGGCAAGGTGATCGTTGCCCTCATTTATCCTGCCTTCCTCTCCGTCGCCGCCGTGGGCGTGTCCGTGCTCTTCGTCACCTACTTGATTCCCAAGCTCATGGGCCTCATCGAGAGCACGCGTGGCAAGGTGCCGCCCGTGGCGAAGTTCATGATGAACACGAGCGATTTCTTGAAGCACAACTGGCTGGCCCTCCTGCTCGCCGCCGTAGTGCTGACCATCTCGTTCATCCTCTACAAACGCTCGCCCACCGGCAAACCTGCCTGGCACAAGCTCAAGCTGAAGCTGCCCTTCGTGGGCAATGTGCTGAGCGCGAACCTGCATTCGCAGTTCCTGGAGACCCTCGCCAGCCTTTCTCTCGGGGGCTTGCCCTTGCTCAAAGGTCTGGAGCTAGCCTCGCGCGTGACCAGCAATGTCTTCGCCCAGTCTCAGTTCGTGAAGGCCATCGACGCTGTCCGCGATGGCGGCAATCTCTCGCGTGCTCTCGAACGCACCAATCTCTTCCCCACCAACCTCATTGAGATGGTCCGCCTGGGCGAACACACGGGCGACCTCCCTGCCGCGCTCCGCCGTGCTGCGGATCGCTGCGCTCGTGAACTGGGACGCAGCTTGGAAAAAGTCGCCGCCGCGATGCAACCGGTGATCATCCTCGTGATGGCGGGCATCGTAGGCTTGATGGCTTACCTCATGATCTCGATCATCTTCGATACCCTTTCCGCCCTGCGCAATCCGACTGGACGCTAACCCCTCTCGCCACAACCACCCTGACCAAACCAATGAAAACCAACCTGAAAAACCTCCGTCGCCGCTCCACTCGCGGCTTCACCCTCATGGAAATGATCCTCGTGCTCGCCATCATCGCCGTCCTCGTCGGCATGGGCGTGTTCATGATGGTCGGCGTCATTGACGATGCCAACGTCGGCAGAGCCAAGGCCGATGTGAAGACCTTTGAGACCACCATCATCCGCTACAAGACGAACATGAACTCCATGCCTTCATCTCTGGAAGATCTTACCCGTCGCCCTGGCAATGCCAGAGGACCATGGCGCAAGATGATCGAAGAAGGTGCCCTCAAAGACGCTTGGGGTCAGCCCTACCAGTATCGCAATCCAGGTCGCCACAACCCCAACGGCTACGACATCTACTCCTACGGTCCCGATATGAAAGACGGGACGGAGGATGACATCGGCAACTGGCAGAATTGATTCACCTAACTGCGAGCGCGGCGTTAAACGGGCGCCGCGCTTTTTTGCTCAACCAATGGATGCTGTGCCCA
>CAUJJC010000054.1 GCA_963204975.1 Verrucomicrobiota bacterium
CTGAACTCTGTCTGAACCTAGGTGTCAGCATCGCCGAAGGCCTTCACTACCTGCATCGGAACAAGCTCATCCATCGCGACGTCAAGCCGTCCAACCTCGTCTTCATCAATGGCCAGTGCTGTCTGGCCGACATCGGATTGATCACCTTGCTCGGGCAACGCACCTTCGTGGGCACCGAGGGCTTCGTGGCACCGGAAGGCCCTGGCACGCCTGCATCGGACATCTTCAGCCTGGGCATGGTCTTGTATGAAGCCAGCACGGGCAAGGACCGCCTCGATTTCCCCGACCTGCCCTCGTATCGCGATGGCGGCTCCTCGTTGCAATTATGGCGTCGCCTCCAGGACGTCATCTGCGTCGCCTGTGCGACCAAGGCCGGCCAGCGCTACGAAAATGCCCAGGAGATGGCGCTTGCCCTGCGTGGCCAGCCTCTGCCCTCGCAACGGCGGAAGATGTTCGTCATCGGTGGAGCGATTGCCGCTCTCGCGTTTACCAGCATCGGCATGTGGATCACGCAGGCGCGGAAGCCCGGCGGCGTGCTGTCCTCCGAGCAAGTGGTGGCCCAACCGCTGCTGACACTGCGCAGCGATCCGGCGGGAGCGCAGGTGTTTGCCGGTGAGGACTTGTTAGGCGAGACGCCCCTCGATCTCAATCCTGTCGAGGGCGTGCCGACGATTTACCAGTTCCGCAAGACCGGCTTCAAGCACTACGAGCTGGAGCACACCACCAGCTCCAGCAAGCCCGTGCTGCTCACCGTGAAGCTGGAGAAATCACGCCTCCCGCAGCAAGGCGAGCGCTGGACCAACAGCCTGGGCATGGACTTCATGCCTCGTCAGGGCGGGCACATCTCGCAGGCCCCCGTGGAGATGAAGTTTTACCGCAAGTTCGTCGAGGCAGCGGACCATCCTTTCGAGGGCAAGGTGGTGCAGTTCCAGAGCGGCAAGGACAGCAAGGAAAGCCATTACATCGTGGTCGTGCCACCGAATGACACCGAGGCCTTTCGCTACTGGCTGACGGATCGTGACCGCAGCGATGGAGCGCTCAGCCAGGAGCATCACTACGAGATCGAGCGCTTCTACTACATGGATGACAAGAGCGCCGATGAGACGCCCGATTCGGAGCCCCCGGAGGCGAAGGATGGGCAGGCGTTTTATTTGCGCGTGGTGCGGCAGACGTATGGCCGCGTCGCGATCAAGACCCAGCCCGCAGGCGTGCATGTCTTCCAGCATGACGAAAGCCTGGGCGTCACACCGGTCGAGATTCCGCGCGTGAAGTCAGGCCCGGCGGAGTTTGAATTGCGCATGGATGGCTTCACCGATCTCGTGGTCGAAGGCGACGTGAAGGAAGGCGAGATCCTCGAAATCTATGCCGACATGGAAAAGCGGCGTGGCGTGACTTACGGACGCGAGTGGCGCAATGCGGGAGGGATGAAATTCGTGCCCCTCGGTGATGTGCTCATGAGTGCGCATGAGACGCGATACTCAGACTTCCGGAAGTTCTGCCGAGTGAAGGGACGGCGTCCTCCGGCATTGCTCGAGGAGTCGGGCAAGAACGGATCACACCCCGTGACAGGCGTCACGCGTCAGGATGCTCGCGACTTCTGTGCCTGGCTGACCAAGGTGGATCAGGATGCCAAGTTGCTCGGGCCTGATGACATCTATCGGCTGCCCACGGACGAAGAGTGGAGCCGCGCCGTCGGTTTGCCCCTGGAGCGCGGCAGCACGCCTTCGGAGCGCAACGGGCGCATTCGTGGCATCTACCCGTGGGGCTTTGACTGGCCACCACCCGATGGCACGGACAACCTCGCCGATGCTCAGGCCGCCAAGAAGGCGGGGCTGGATGCAGTGATCCCTGATTACGATGACAATGCCTCCTTCACCGCACCGGTCGGATCACTCCCGGACAATGATCGCGGCATCGCCGGACTCGGCGGCAACGTGAGTGAGTGGGTGGAGACAGACTTCGACAAGCCCGCCCCTGACAAGCCTGCCCTCGGCACCGTCCGTGGCGGCAACTGGCGCACGGCCAATGCGGATGAGGCGCTGTCCTCGGCCAGACTTGGCGTCGCGGAAGACACCAAACGCAACACCATCGGCTTCCGCATCGTGGTTGCCCGCAAACCAGAGAAAGCGACACCATGAGGCTTGCATGGCTGGCACTTGCCTTCGTCTTCACCGCCTGTGGTCGCGTGCCGCAGGAGGCTCCTACTTCACCGCCGCCCGTGGTGCTGCCGCAGAACTACCAGTCGCTCAGCCCTGCACAGGTGGAGACGCTGATGAAGCAAACGCAAGGTCTCGGCATTCTCGATGCGCGGCAGACCGACGAGATGCGCAATGGTCTGGGCTGGATTCCCGGAGCCCAGCCTTGTCCATGGCTCGATGGCAATCAATCGAAGCTCCAGGGTCTGGATCGCAACCAACCCTGGCTCGTGTATTGCACCATCGGTGGCCGTGCCGAATTGACCGCGCAGGCGATGGCCAAACTTGGCTTCAAGGAAGTGTATCTGCTCAAGGGCGGCTTCGCTGAGTGGCTGGCGCAAGGCAAGCCCGTCGTGCGCTGATGCTTCAGTTCAGCACCTTGGTCGCGATCTCATCCCACAAGGAATCAATGTCCTTCGGCTTGCGCGAGGGCTTGCCCGCCTTGCTGAACCAGTAGTCCGCGTTCCATTGATCGCCTTCGATGACGTGGAGCAAGGCATGAATCCACGAGCCCATCGGGCTGTGAATGTCCTGCGCAATGCTGTGCGCTTCATCCCACTGGCCCTTCTTCGTATGCCACAGCGCCAGGGCCTCGTTCGAGAGCCCCTGGGGCGCGGCGGAATCACGGGTCGCTGAGTCGCGGAGTTCGGCGGCGGTCATGGTGGTGACAGTGAGAAGTCAAAAGGTGGAGATGTGGAGAAGGGTCTCAGTCGTCTTCCCACCTCGTCACTTCTCCACCTCTCGACTGCGAAGTAACTCAATCTTCAGGGAGAGGACGGCCTTTGGTTTCAGGCAGGAAAATCAGGGCCACCAGCCCGATGAGGAACACACTGCTGATGTAGCAGGCTGCATTTCGGAAGGCATCGAGCTTCGCCGCCGCTTGTGCAATGGCATCGGCTCCCGCTGGCAATGCTGCGATAGCTGATTCGCCAAGTTTCTTCTGAAGCACACCGAGTGTGAGCGGTCCGCTCGCAGCGATGAAGCGCCCAACATTGTAGCAGAAGCTGGTGCCGGTGCTGCGCAGGCGCGTGGGGAAGAGTTCGGGGAGGTAAATGGCGAAGCCTGCGAAGAGCGAGAGCTGGCACACGCCCATGACGAAACTCATCCAGATGTCCGAACGAGTTTCGAAGCACTGGTAGAAGAAGACGGTGGCTGCCAGAGCCGCGATGAAGGCACCGGCGAAGACGGGCTTACGTCCAAGATTGGCTGCGAGCTTGCTGAAGGTAATCATGCCGACGAAGGCACCAATGTTCAGCACGATGAGATTGGCGGCGGTCCACCACTGCTTGCCCTGCACAATCTCGGCGGCGGATTTACCCTCGGCTTTGAGCGCCGCTTCAATGGCTGGTCCGACGAGCGAACCGCTAAAGAAGCCGATGCCCCACAGTCCCACCACTGCGGACACGCACAGCATCATGCCGAAGAGTGCGGATTTGCGCCAGCGTGCATCCGTGAAGAGGCTCAGATAGGAGCCCATCGCCTTGCTCTTGTCGGTCCGGCTGGTGGCCTTTGCTGCAAGCCACTTCTCTGGCTCCTTCAGGCGGATCATGATGAAGATGCATAGGAAGGCCGGTAGCGAACCGATCCAGAACAGATACTTCCACGACAGCATCGGATCGACGTGGGAGAGGGACATGGCGCAAAGTCCGGCGGTGACATTGCCCACGGCCGAGAGTGCCTGGAGCATACCGAGCGCCTTGGGGCGGGCGCTTTCGGGGAGCGCATCGGCGACGAGTGCAACGGCGAGACCGAACACGCCACCCACACCAAGACCTGTCAGTGCACGGTAAATCATGAACTCAGTGACGCTGCTTGAGAATGAGGAAAGCCCGGTGAACAGCGAGTAAATCAGCACCGTGATCGCTAGTGTCTTCGCGCGTCCGATGCGATCCCCCAGGGCACCAAAGATGAGTCCGCCAGTGGCCCAGCCTGCGACGAATACACTCATGGCATAGCCACCGAGCTTGCCGCGTTCGAGACTGTCCAGTCCTGGAGTTAGTGCGGCCACGGCATTATCGCGTGCTAGAATGAAGAGCTGCTGATCAAGGCAGTCAAAACACCATGCAGCGGATGCAACGAAGAAGACAAACCAGTGGTAGCCGTTGAGCTGCTTATACCAAGGGAGGTTGGAGTCGATGGGCTGGGACATGGGCGCGGATGTTGGAGAGAAAGCCGAGCCGTGGCAAGGCCAAACCGAGGGGTAGGCCATTCGACGCCGGAAGAACATTCAGCGCGCAGAGCCAGGGGCGGGTCCGTTCGGCATGGATCGCGTCAAACACACGCCGTCCGCCTCCACCGCCTCAAGCAGACCGCTGCTGGCGTCGGTGTGGGTGGGTTCTCAGGCTGAGGAGCTATGTTCGCGCCTAGCAGCTGTCAGTTCATGCGGGTGAAGGGCTTGCTGCCACAGGCTTTGGAGGTGTTGAACTCACAATTTGCCTGGTGTTATTTACCGTAGATGAATCTGCACACAGCGAAAAGTGTTGCCTAATGTTGACATTAGCTTCGGCTATGTGAGAAAATTCACCGAAACCTCCGCCACTTGAATGAACGCACAGGACAGCTTCAAATCGACTTCAGGACGGGTAGACCAACAGGTATTGTCGGTAATCGTATCTCAGAACCTGAGTGGCGAAGCATCGCACTCCTTAATAGCCACCGAGCGGGCGTTATCGAGACTGCAATTGGAGAGCATTCATCCAGGCAATCGGCTTCGGCTGATGGCTGGCTTGAGCATGTTGCCGGAAAAGCGGCGCGGTTAGAAGTGCCCTTGATTCCTCTATCAAGGCTGGGCTTGACGTTGGAGGGCGATGGGTATCTGCAATCCAACACCCTGACTCGCATGAGAGAAGGGAGAGAAGCTTCGGCGTGGAAAGATGAGCAGTTTAGCTGTGTCTATAAGCTATTCGATCTTCGAACTGATGGTTCGCTTGGAATGAAGCTGATCATATCGATGATCGACGAATATGAATGTCGAGTCGAATACGCTAAAGCAACCATCACGGATGTTCTGACGCGCCAATGCACCACCCATAAAGCTGGTGCCTGTCCGACTGAGATTGTCGGGCTCAGTGAGTCATGTGACTACCTGATCTGCAAACAACCTTTCTGCGATGACTATGTGAGTCTGGAAGACGATAAACACAGTGCTGCCGAGAATATGAAGGCAGTGCGACCGACCGGCACATATGGGGCCGATGTGTGGCTTTACTGGATCGAGGACAAGGCATGGATTCTTGGTGACCTCCACAAAGGCAACATCCGAAGACTACATGGTTCCATTCCGACGGTGATTGACTGTCTTGTTGGTGAAGTGCCACCAGAGGTGATGACCAAACATGCGGCGATAGGCAGAGCGATAATAAGAGCAAAGGAGTGGCGAAAAGGAAACAAACCGAAGCCAGAGGGCCTCATTCTAAATTCCGACGACGACCTCTAACTGTGTTCTATCAGTCCCGCTGTGCTTTCGTTGCAGCGGTCAACAGGCAAGGTGCAGTGCCAGCGTCCTGGACTGCGCTTGGCGAACCATCCGCAGCTATCGAATACACCCCACGCATCCCCGTGCGTTCCCCTCGGCCCATGCCGCAAAGCTCCAGAGGGCTGCAGCACTCCACAACGCTGGCGCGCGACTCGGTAGCAGGGCCGCAGGCGTGGGCGGTGCATCGGCGAAAGGAAGAACTCCCAGGAAGCCCGTTCTGGCAGAGGCTTGCTTGGGGAGGTGATTTTCCATAGCCTGTCAAGAATCGTCTCCTGACCCTTTTCTCCATGCCGCCGGAGCCGCAGGCGGGGTCGTAGATGCGGCCTTTGTAGGGGGCGAGCATCTCGACGAGGCAGCGCACGACGCAGGACGGGGTGTAGAACTGGCCGCCGTTCTTGCCCTCGGCGCTGGCGAAGCGGGTGAGGAAATACTCATACACGCGGCCGAGCAGATCGACGGAGCGGTGCGTCTTCTCGCCCTCGCTGGCGGCGGTGAGGCTGATGGTGGCGATGAGGTCGATGAGTTCGCCGAGGCGGTGCTTGTCGAGGCCGGGGCGGGCGTAGTCTTTGGGCAGGACGCCTTTGAGGCGCGGGTTGTCGCGCTCGATGGCGACCATGGCGTCATCGACGACTTTGCCGATGGTGGGCTGCTTGGCGTTGGCCTGGAGGTGGGACCAGCGGGCATCGGCGGGCACCCAGAAGACGTTCTCGGCCTTGTATTCGTCCGGGTCTTCGGGATTGGCCCCGGCGTAGTCGCCCTCTCCGGCGAGGAGCTTGGCGCGGTGTTCCTCGAAGGTGTCGGAGATGTATTTGAGGAAGATGAGGCCGAGGACGACGTGCTTGTATTCCGCCGCGTCCATGTTGTTGCGCAGCTTGTCGGCGGCGAGCCAGAGCTTGGCCTCGAAGCCGATGTTGGCGGTGCTGGAAGAGCCGGAGTCGGGCTTGCTGGATGCTTTTCGGGCCATGTGATTCAAAAGGAAGGGGTGCCTGGAGCTTGGGGGGCGTCGGACGAGCCAGGGGCGATGACTTGAGCAAGGCGTTAGCTCATCATACGAAGTCCTGCCAGTGAAGTTCTCTGCCTAGTTAATCAGCAAAGGGATGCCCTGAGGAAAGGATGAAGGGAGCAGGGAGCAGGGAGCAGGGAGCAGGGAGCAGGGAGCAGGGAGCAGGGAGCAGGGAGCAGGGAGCAGGGAGCCAGGACCCGGGGTTTGGGGGCGAGTTTTGTGCTTGCCTTGGTGTGCGGCGTGGCTGCAAGGACGTGTTTTCGGGCACTTTTCCTTTCCGAATCGCTCATCGAACGCGGGTTTCATGGCCCCGGTGCTGGCCTTTGAGCGTTAGCGAAGGTGGTTCTCGCGGGCTGCGTCTTCCTGCCAGACAGTTCGCTTTTCCTTCGTAACATCGCGCTCGATGAAATCGCCGTTTCTCCTCGCTCTCACTTTCGCCATCGCCTCCACCCTTGTCGCGCAGGAGGCGGCACCGCCGGAGCTGCCGCGTCCGCTGCGAGAGCTGAACACGAGCTACTTCCCATTCAATCGTCAGGCGGCGGCGAGCTGGAAGCTGCGCAAGGAGGAGATTCGCACCCGCATCCTGCTGGCCTCGGGCTTGTATCCGATGCCGACGAAGACGCCGCTCAAGGCCGTGGTGCATGGCCGCGTGGAGCGCGACGATTACACCATCGACCGCGTCTTCTTCGAGTCCTTCCCCGGTCACTTCGTCACGGGCAGTCTCTACCTGCCCAAGACCAAGCCGAAGGATGGCAAGATGCCCGGCATTCTCTGCCCGCACGGGCATTGGCCTAACGGACGATTCATGGACAACGGTGCGGACACGCCCGCAACCAATCAGGAGCTGGCGATCGGTGCGGAGCGCTGGGAGAATGGTGCTCGTTCGCCATTGCAGGCGCGGCTGGTGCAGCTCGCACGCATGGGATGTGCCGTGTTCTTCTATGACATGCTTGGCTATGCGGACTCGATCCAGATCGCGGAGCATCGCAGCGGCAAGCGCGCGGACCTTGAAGGCTCAGAGCCCGGCACCTTCGGCCTCTACAGCGCGGCGGCGGATCTTCGGCTGCAATCGAACTTCGGTCTGCAAACCTGGAACAGCGTGCGTGCCCTCGACTTCCTCCTCTCGGTGAAGGGCGTGGACCCGGCGCGTGTGTCGTGCACGGGGGCGAGCGGTGGCGGCACGCAGACGATGATCCTCGGGGCCATTGATGACCGACTCACGACGGACTTCCCATGCGTGATGGTCTCCACGGCCATGCAAGGCGGATGCACCTGCGAGAACGCCTGCTACCTGCGCATCGGCCAGGGCAACATCGACATCGCTGCGGCCTTCGCGCCGAAGCCCATGGGCATGACTTCCGCTGATGACTGGACGATCGACCTCGAGCGCAAGGGCTTCCCCGACTTGCAGGCGGTGTGGAAGCAACTGGGCAAGCCCGACAACGTGGAGGCGCACTTCAACACGCACTTCAAACACAACTACAACCACGTCTCGCGCACGCAGATGTATGGGTTCATGAACAAGCACTTCAAGCTAGGCTTCAAGGAGCCGGTGCTGGAGCGGGATTTTGTGTTCAGCACGCCCGAGGACCTCACGGTGTGGACCAGTGAGCATCCCAAGCCCGCTGGCGACCAAGTGGGCGGCGAGCACGAGAAGGCGCTGCTCAAGCACTGGAGCGAGGACAATGACAAGGTGATCGGCAAGGACAAGAAGGTGCTGGCCACCGCCTGGCAGACCATGATCGGGCGTGGATTGCCGAGCGGAGCCGAAGTGAACTTCGACCTCCAGGACAAGCAGGACCGTGGCAGCTACGTGGTGCTCAAGGGCATCGTGCGAAACCTCAAAGAGAAGGAAGAGACGCCGGTCATCTTCCTTGGGCCGCAAGCCGATGACTGGAAGGGCTCGGTGGTGGTTTGGCTCACCGCTCGCGGGGTGGAAAGCTTTGGTGGTGAAGCCGGACCTCTCAGCCCCGAGGCCAAGAAATTGATCGAGGCAGGCACGGCCATCGCTGTGCCGCAGCTCTACCTGGCCGATGCCAAAGAGAACCCTCATAACCTAGTGAAGTCGAAGGACACGACGCGTCGCGAGTGGCAGTGGTCCGCCTGCTACACCTATGGCTACAATCCCACCCTGCTGGCCTGCCGCGTGCATGATGTGCTGAACCTTGTCTCCATGATGAAGAATCATCCCGAGACTCAGCCGAAGCAGATCTATCTCGCGGGCAGCGAAGGCATGGCACCCGTGGCTGCTGCGGCCGGTGCGATGCTGAAGGGGACCTTCGCAGGTGCCGTGCTCGATACCGAGGGCTTCCGCTTTGCTCAACTCAAGGACCAGTTCCACCCGTCCTTCGTTCCAGGTGCGGTGAAGTATGGCGACCTGCCCGCACTCATCCAGCTCTGCGCGCCTGCGAAGGTGACGCAGCTCGGCGAGGGCAAGGAACCTGGCGGTGCCGAGGCTGTCGCCAATGCGATCCTGAAGCTGACGAAGTGATCGCAGTCGGTGGCAATCGAGCCCCTGACATCTGCTTGCACCCCGGAGAGATTCGGCGACGTAACGCACGTCTCTCCATTCGATTCTCATGTCCGCTACAGCCCCTTCACAAATCATCGACGCGCTGAACTGGCGCTACGCTACCAAGGCCTTCGACGCTTCCCAAGTCATCCCACCCGCCATCTGGAAGTCTCTCGAAGAGAGCCTGGTGCTGACCCCATCGTCCTTCGGCTTGCAGCCCTGGAAGTTCCTCGTCATTGAGGACAAGGCGTTGCGCGAATCGCTGGTGCCTCATTGCTGGAACCAGCGCCAGGTGGCCGATTGCTCGCACCTCGTTGTTATGGCCGTGAAGAAGGAACTTACGGTCGATGATCTCGATGCCTTCATTGCCCGGATGGTGGAGGTGCGCGGTGGCACTGCCGATGCGCTCGCTGGATTCCGCAAGATGCTCGTGGGTATCTATGATCAGGGCTACATGACCACTCAGTGGTCGAAGTCGCAGGCCTACATCGCGCTCGGTCAGTTCATGCTCGCTGCGGCATTGGTCGGCATCGACACCTGCCCGATGGAAGGCTTTGTGCCAGCCAAGGTGGATGAGGTTCTCGGCCTGCCGGAGCTGGGCCTCACGGCAGCCGTGCTCTGCCCGGCGGGCTATCGCTCAGAGGATGATCGCTACGCGACGCTGCCGAAGGTTCGCTTCGCGCATGAGGATGTGGTGATCCGTCGATAGTGATTTGGGAAGCCCGTTATCCCAACTGCCCAAGAAAAACGCCGCATCCACGCGAGGTGAATGCGGCGTCTGTGATTCATCGGACGATCAGATGATCGTCGTCAGGCTCATTTTGGAGCCTTGGCTTTGCCCTTGCCGCCGGCCTTGAACTCTTCGAGGTCAAGGCTGCCGTCCTTGTTCTTGTCCTTGGCGTCGAACATCTTGGCGAGGCCATCAGCCTTGGTGGCGTCCTTGGTCTTGGTGAATTCTTCCTTGGAGACCTTGCCATCGCTGTTGGCGTCCTTCTTCTTGAAGGCTTCTTCAGGGGTCATTTTGGCCTTGCCCTTGTCCTGAGCGTTGACGGCGAAGGTGCCCAGAGCGAGCACGGCGAGGATGGTGGTGAGTGCTTTCATCAGTTTGGCTTTGATCGTGTTGTTTTAGTGTTGGCGCTTGAACCCTGGAACACCCAGCGTCGAGCGTGCCCCATTAACGGGGCATTTGTTGAACCTATTCAAAAACTTTTGGTTCTTTTCGCGGCGATGATTTCTGAACTTTCTGGCGAATCTCAGAACTCATCAGCTCCACGGTCCACACGGCCTCCGCGCAGGCGTGAATCGCCGAAGAAATCATCCTCTGCGTCGGCTGGCTGGTAGGCGGGGCTGGGCTCGCCAGTGTTGATGGCGGGGGAGCCGGTGGCAAGCTGCCAGGCGGTCTTGGGCTCGGCTGCGGTGGGATGGGAGACGACGAACTTCGGATCGCCGATGGAACTGCCGGCATCACCACCGCTGAGGGAGGTGGCCGCCTGCCAGGTGCTGAGGCTCTTGCTACCGCTCACGCTGAAGACGGGGGCCGACCCTGAAGGCGCGTAATACAGATTGTAGCTGAACACATTGCCAGTGAACCCGCTCGCTGCGCTGCTGGTCACTCCGATCATCTCCGTGCCGTTGCCTCGGGTGACGACGATGTTGTTCTTGAAGATGTTGTTGGAAACGTGGTGCTGCACCTGAATCTGGGGTGCGCCGCCGATGATGCCATTGCCATAGATCGTGTTGTTGATGAAGATGCAGTTCGTCGTGGAGCCACGGCCTGAGTTGTAGCCACCCATGATCAGGCCTGCGCCCTGGTTGTGGCGGAGGATGTTGTTTCTCAAGGTGATGAAGTCTGCGATGCCGGTGCCGAAATTCTCCTCGCTGGCGACTTCGATGCCGAAATTGCAGCCAAAGACGAGATTCCGCTCGATGATGATCCGTGTGCCGCCATCCACGTAGATGCCGCCAGCGGCGCGGTCGCCACCGCCAGTCGTGAGGTTGCCGTTGTAGGCCGGGTTGAAGGACGAGTCGATGTTGTAAACCACGTTGCCAGACACCACGCCGTCCCTTGCGCGATCAAGCGTGCTGGGCAGCGTGCCTTCGAAGCCGATGAGGTCGATGCCGATGTTGTTGCAGTCGTGGACGAGGTTGTTGTTCACCCGGAAGTTCGTGACGTTGCCATTGATCACCAGCGCCTCGCTGGCACCGAGCCTGAGATGGGAGAGGTGATTGCCTTCAATGACAATGCCGCTGACTGGCGTCGTGCCGCGTCCTGCCACCTTGATGCCGTGCGCGTTGGCGTTGAAGTTGCCTTTGATCGTGTTGTTCTGCTCGATGTTGCGGATCGTGTTGTTGAGGAGGCGGATGTTCGTGCAGGTGCCACTGTTGCGGCCTGCGATGAGGATGCCTTCGGGCAGCCCCTTCTCGTTCGAGGTGCGCCAGTTCTGCAAGGTGAAGCCCTGGATGACGAGGTGGGAGCGGTTCTCGATCTTGATGATCGCAGCGTCCGAGTCATTCGATGGCGGCGTCTGGCCAGTGAGGTCGAAGACCGGCGTTTCGTCCGCGTAGTTGCGGAAGATGATGGGCTGGGTGGCAGTGCCGCTAACGCTGATGGTCACGGTGGTCGTGTAGGTGCCACCGCGGACATAGACGGTGTCGCCCGCCACAGCGGAGCTGGCCGCCTTGGCCATGGACCAGGGGGCGGCCAGTGTGCCCGCATTGGAAGCGGATCCCGTTGGGCTCACGTAACGGTCTGCTCCCATCGCGAGCGGGGCGATGAGCAAAGCAAAGCTGAGGGTGAGAGCGGGCCGAAACATGGAGCGACTGTAACCGCATCATACGGCCTAGGTCGCGCCCGGTCACGAAAATGATCGCAGTGTCTCAGGCGACGACGGCACCGGAAGCCCGCCGCTCGCTCCACTTCAGCCATGCAGCGATGAGCAGGAAAACACACTGCGAGGCCCAGAACATCGAGAGCCAGAACCACACGCCGTCGGTGAAACCATAGGCATGGAGACCCACGCCGAGCTGGTTCACGCCGAACCATGAAAAGACGGTAATCATGCCGGTGATGATGTTGCACGCGTGCAGTCCGATCTCACGGATGTAGCCGCCGAGGCGAGCGTGAAGGATGATCAGGCACATGAGCACGATCATGAGCGCGCCATTTTCCTTCGGGTCCCAACCCCAGAAACGGCCCCAGGAGTAGTTCGCCCAGATGCCACCAAGAATGGTGCCCACGAGCGAGAGGAACAGACCAGCACCGACAAAGCCATACGCCATGCGTGTGAGGCTGCGGGATGATTCATCGCCACCCTGAATGCTGCCGAAGAGGCGCTTGATGAAGTAGGTCATCGAGATGATCGCGGAGACCATCGCGGCGGAGTAGCCCAGATTGATCAGCGGCACATGCGTGGCCAGCCAGAAGTTCGTGATCAGCACGGCTTGAAGTTGCTGCATGGTGTCCTGCCCTTCCATGGTCTCAAAACGGATGGAGAGAAACATGCCCGCCGTGCCGGAGATCGCGGCGATGAGCAGCCCGTAGTGCTTGCGCGTCAGTGCCTCGGCGATGAGACCAAAGATGGCTGCGGTGGCCGTGATGAAGATGATCGTCTCATAGAGCGTCGTGATCGGCGGACGCTGCATGATGATGCAGCGGATGACGATGCCCACGGTGCAGAGGATGGTGGCGATGGAGATGGAGATCCAGGCTCCGCCGCGAAGCATCGAAGCCCAGCGTGCCATGGGCGACGCCCAGGTGATGGAGAGCAGAATCAGGCCCAGGAAGAAAAGGCAAAGCGCATAGTAGAAATAGTCCGTGCGGAGGTAGCTCGCTTCGAGGTTCACATACTTCGCTTCACCGCGCTCGGTAGCCGATGTGCGGATGTTGTTGGCGAGGCTGGTGACGGTGGCCTTGAACTTCGCCGCATCGGGCAGCGCGAGGTAAAGCTCCTCGTATTGCTTGAGCCAGTTGAGATCGGCAGCGGTAGGCTCCTTGCCCTGCACGGCACCCATGATGATCCAGCCAGGGCCATGCCAGGGCTCGATGTCCTTGGCGGGTGGCGGGAAGAGTCGCAAGCTCAGTTCTTGATTGCCGCTCATCATCGCGCCGAGGGCCGCACGCATGACGTTCATCATCCAGGGGTTCTGCATTGGCGCGGCAGCCTCGGGATGCGCCTTCACATGTGCCATCACAGCGGGAAGGAGTTCGGTCATGCGGGAAGGCTTGCCCTCCATCGCCTTGATGATCTCCGGCGGCATCGACTTCATGTCCTCGGAGATCTTGCGAACGAAATCGAAGTGCGTGATGAGCATCTCGTAGTCGAGGAAGTTCACGCCCAGATTGGCGATCATGCTCTGCACGGCGGTGCGCTTCTTCGAGTCGATCTCCTGATACTCGCGCATCTTGCTCATCAGCGTCTGACGCGCGGGCAGGATCTCGTTGTAGCTGTAGCGGTCGCGTTTGCCTTTGCCTTCCGTGCTCACGCCGATCTCAGTGATCGCAGCGGAGTTATCCACCACGAACAAAGGCATCGTCTGCGAAAGCTCGGGCTTGAACCAGGTGACCAGCAGCCACTCCATCGAGGACAGGTATTCCTTTTTGTTCGTGTCCGGGTTTTGGAATCCGATGGTCCGCTTGCCGGCGAAGCGCAGCAGTCGATAGCGGGCCAGGGTGTCCAACGGCTTGAGGCGGCCGGCTTCCTGAACTGGGATGGTGGCGAAGGTGCGCACGACTTCCTTGTCGCGCAGCAGCGACAATGGAACGTCAGCGGCGAAGGTGCTTGTGGCACTCAGCAGAAGGGCGAGGAGAATGTTTTTCATGGTCGTCGATCAGGCTGGATTGGAGGTGGGACTGGAGCGTTTCATGAATCGCCCGAGCATGGAGATGAAGTGGATGAGCAGACCAATGGCGGCGGCCACGCAGGACCAGAGCGGCCAGTGATCGGAGGGGTTTTGTGCGACGGCGAAGACGGATTGTTTGATCCCGCTGCCACCGCTTTGATCCATGCTGAAGCTGGCCTGGAAGAGCACGTAGCCACTGTCACGCAGCGGCTCGTTCATGGTGATGATTTTCTTCTCTTCGTGGGTGCCATTGATCTTGGTGATGTGGCTGGTGAACTTGCGCGCGCGTTCCGTGCCGGGATGCAGCTCGCGATCAAACTTGTCGAGCCGCACCGAGAACGGCAGCGACCAGCGCTGGCGTCCGAGGTCGATGGCGTATGTCTTCCCATCCACCTTCACCGTCCAGGGCAGGGGAGCGGTGTTCATGGCGGAGGCAAAGCCCCAGAGGATGCCTTTTTGCTCGGCTCCACTTTTCTCCTTCACCACCGCATACACGCCATCAATGTTTTGCTCGGAGGTGGGGTTGAGAGCCTTGGCTTGCAGGTAGTAGCCATCCACCGCTTCCTGGTTTTCTGTGCCCTCAGCGCGCTTGGGTTCGCAGTTGGGCTGGTAGTTTTTCAGCACGAGTTCAAATGGCAAACTGGAGTGCGTGAAGGTGCGGGCCTTGCCACCGGAAGAATCGGGCACAAGGTCCTCGAAGGCATCGTCATGGATCACGAGGGCCTTGCGTTTGCCATCGGAGGGCGGGGGATCGACTTGCTCGATTTCGACCACGCGGTTGTGGAAGCTCTGAAACTCGTCGCCGGTCTGGCCTTCGATCAGAGCGAGATTGCCCTCCTTCTTGAACGAGAAGGACACGGCTCCTGCGATCAGCATGAACAGCATCGAGAAGTGCGCGATCACGACGCCGATGGTGCGCGGATTCTTCCGAATGCGGAGCAGACCACCCAGCAGCAGATTCAATCCGAAGATCGCCATCACGAGGTATCCACCGGGCAGGATGACGGGCAGCTCGAAGTCCTTGGCAGGGACGCTCATAGCTCTCAGGCAGGCTCCAACATCAATGCTCCAGATGAGCATCGAATCGAAGTATTTGGCCTGCGAATTGAACAACCCGTGCTCCACCTGCTCCAGGGTGCCCAGCAGGGTGATGATCAGCAGCAAGATGAGGAGCACCGTGGCGAGGCCGAACGAGCACAGGAAAAGGTAGATCCGTGCGGGGATGGATTTGGAAGTAGAGTCAGACACGGGAAAGAGTGGATGAAGTATGAATGCTGAATGCTGAACCGGATGGTGGGCGACGGATGATGAGGGAAGTCACGGAAGGGGATGTTTTTTTCATCCTTCACGCTTCATCATTCAGCCTTTGGTTTGGGGCGGAATTTCACGCTGCCGCAGAAGGCATCGAAGGCGGCGGCGTTCTTCTCCACGATGTCTTTCGGGCCGGTCATTTTGATGAAGATCGTCAGTTCGGGTGCCTGTTGGATGATGCCGAGCATCCGATAGCCGGACTGGGCGGCCTCAGCGCCTACGCCTTTGAAGTCGCCATCAACCGTGACGAAGTGAGCCTCCGTATCGAGCAAGGTCTTACGCGGGAGCTTGTTGATCTCGTCTTCGGTCAAGGCGGGCTGGCCCATCTGACCGCGCCAGCGATTGATGTTGGCGGCCAATCCACCGGCCTGTCCAGGCATGGCGGAGAGGTAGCACTCGCCTTCCTGCTTGGGACCGAACTTCAAATCAATGAGGCGCATCTGGCTCGGCGGACTTTCCTGCCAGCCCTCGGGCGTGGTCCACAGCAGGGGATGCTGGCGGGGTTCATTGCTGGACTCCTTGGTCTCGTCGAAGAAGCGGGTGGAGCTGCTCGCATTGAGCACCGGCTTGCGTGCCGTGGCGGACATCTCGCGAGAATCGGTGATCTCCATGCGCTCGCCCGCACGCTTGCACGACGGGAAGAGACAAAGCGTGATCAAGGCGATCACAGGGCAGGTTTTTTTCATGAACGGAAAGACGGGGTGGGGTGCGAATGGAACGGTGCGAGGCTGCGATCCTTAGATGACGAAACGGTAACCGGGGAAACAGAAGCGTATTTCCATACGCTCGCCGCCGTCATTTCGTGTCAGGGAAGCACGCCAAGAATTACTTCAAGGCCGCGTGAACGCGATGCACATCAGCATGACCATCGAGAGCCTGAAGGAAGGTTGTGACCTCCTCGTGCTGCGCTTCGGTGAGTTCGGGGAATTCCTTCGCCCGATACGTCATCTCTGAAGTGGTCACATTCCAGCCAGCCGCCTTGAGGGCCTTCGTGACCGTGTCGAGGTTCGCGATCTGGCAGTAAAAACGAGCGGCCACACCGGTCTCGCCTTCATCGAGGTCCATCGGTTCCACATCATCCGCATCAGCCTCGATGGCAGCGGTTTCGGCGTCGATTGCGGCATCGGAATGCGTGGCCTCGATCATGCCGCAGTGATCAAACATCCAGGCCACCTTGCTCATGCTGCCCGCCTTGAAGAGCTGTTTGATCTCGGGGGCGGTGCGGTTGTTGTTGTCCGTGAGGCATTCGACCACGACGGGCACGCGATGCGGGGTGAACCCCTCAAACACCACCGTGTCATACTGCACGGCGTCAGGGCCGGTGCCGCTGCCCTTGGCCACGGCGCGCTCAATGGTGTCGCGGGTCACGCTTTGCTTCTTGGCATTCGCAATGGCTACAAAGAGGCGGGCGTTGAACTCGGGATTCGGGCCGCCAGTCTTCGCAGCGACCTGGATCTCACGCACCAGCTTGCCCACCAGCTTGCCTTTCTGATCGGCGGCCAGTTCGCGCCATTTCTGCTTCCATTGTGCTCCCATGTCGTGTGTCGAGGTTAGTTAAAGTGGCCGCGACTGTGGGGATGGACGGTTCTTTTGCAAATCAAACCATTGCGCGCGGGTTGCTGGCCGGAGGGAAGGGGATGGAAGATGACCAATGACCAATAACCAATGACCAGTGACCAGTGACCAGTGACCAGTGACCAGTGACCAGTGGGCCGGGCCTTCTCCCCATTCGTCATTCGGGCATTCATCATTGATTCGTCATTCGCCATTCGTTCATTAGTCATTCCCCTTCATGCGCTACCTTCTTTCCCTCCTGCTGGTCATGCTGGTCGCGTGCCATCGTGATCCGGGACCCAATCCCGACCTGAAGTTCGAGCTTTACGATCTCGGCTGGCAGCGGGGCTTCAATGATCAACTGATTCCGAACAAGGCCGACTGGGAGCGTTTTCGATCAGTTATCGAAGAGTATGCCTCCGTGTCGGATCGCGAGACGATCTTCTCCACCGGCTACAGCGATGGCTATCACCAGCACCCCGAGGTGCCTCGTGACGAGGACGAGATGCAATATGATCGCGACTTCCGCCAAGGACGGCGAGATGCCTGGGCCGATGCACCCAAGGCCAATCAGAAGCCAGGCTACAGCGACGGCTACGAGCAGCGAACACACAAGTTCACGCGACCGTATTGAGTGCTATCAAGGCGAGTGATCGAGGGTGCCATTTCGGTGCTCCACGTCACCACGAAAGCTCGGAATCGCATTCTCCCTGCCCCAACTGTGAATCGATGTCACTTTCTCCGCGCTGTTGAGGCGTTTCTTGCCTTCCTGGGCGAAATGAAAATGTAGCACGGTGCTGGTGCGTGGTTATGGCTGCATCATCGACCGTCTTCAATTCTATGTCCGATCTGGAGCTTTAGCGCGGTATTGATACTCCTGTTTCCTCACGCATGAAATTCCTCCTCGCTCTCGCCTTGCTCACAACGGCTGCCTTTGCTCAGCCACATGACATCTTCGATTACACCGGTCAAAACAACGCGCCCGCTGGCACAAAGCGGCTCGTTTTCATCGCGGCGAAGGGCACGCATGGCGGCGGCGGTCAGCATGAGTTCCTTGCTGGGGCTTCGTATCTGGCGCGGCGCATCAATGAGACCTATCCGCAGGCTTTTGCGGTCGTGTATCCCGAGAACAACTGGCCGAAGGATCTTACCAAAGCGGATGCGATCATCGTGCTGCTGAATCACGGCGGTCGCGCGGCGGATGATCCGAACATCAAAGCGGCCTGTGATCGCGGCGCTGGCTTCGCGGCGATTCATTATGGCGTGGAGGCCAAGATCGGCTCGCAGGGCAAAAACTACCTCGACTGGATGGGCGGCTTCTTCGAGACGTTTTACTCGGTGAACCCGACGTGGGACGCGAGCGTGCAGCCGGGCCAGCATCCGGTGGCGAATGGCGTGAAGGCCTTCTCCGCGAAGGATGAATGGTATTACCACATGCGCTTTGTGCCGGAGATGCAGGGCGTGACACCGGTGCTCAGTGCCATCGCACCGCTTAACACGGTGAAGTTTAAAGAAGGCGACAAACCGAGTCCCCATGGCGGCAATCCCGACGTGCTGGCCGATGTGAAAGCGGGCAAGCCGCAGCATCTCGCGTGGGCCTTTGATCGGCCGAAAGGCGGTCGTGGCTTCGGCTTCACGGGCTTCCATTTCTTCGCGAACATGACGAACGACAGCTTCCGCACGACGATGCTTAACGGCGTCGCTTGGGCCGCTGGGTTCGAGATTCCAGCGAATGGAATCGCAACTAAGACACCGACTCAAGCAGAGCTGGATGCGATGATGGCCGAGGCTCGCGGTGCAGGTGCGATGCCGGTTGGCAATGCCAAGCCTGTTTTCGAAACGCCACTCATGACGGCGAAGAATCCGAAGCCGCGCATCCTGGACATCGACGTAGCGATCAAGAACGCGAAGGAACTGTATCTCGTCGCCTCTGATCAGGGCAGCATCTCCTGCGACTGGGCCACTTGGATCGAGCCAAAGCTCGTCATGGCAGATGGCAAGACCATCGACGTCACCTCATTGAAATGGAAAGGCGAAGAACGTGGCTATGGCCGCACCCAGATCGGCAAGAACAACGCTGGTGGCCCGATCAAGGTCGAGAGCAAGGTGTATGAGAACGGTATCGGCACTCACGCGTCATCGACCATCGCGTATGATCTGCCCGCTGGTGTCGAGCGCTTCACGGCAAAGGTGGCGATTGATGACGGAGGCATGGAGCGCGCTGGCAAGCCAAGCGATGCCGGGATGCGTTTCCATGTTTATACCGCGCTGCCATCGAAGCTTCAGCAGGGCGATATGAATGCAGGTCCGCCGCTCGTGCCTGCAGAGATGTTCAACGTGCCGGAAGGTCTGGAGGTCACTGTCTGGGCCGCCTCGCCGATGCTCTACAATCCGACGAACATCGACTTCGATGCGCAGGGCAGGATGTATGTCGCGGAAGGCGTCAACTATCGTGGCAAAGGCAATCGCCGCCCTGAAGGAGATCGCATCGTGATCCTGGAAGACACCGACCACGATGGCAAAGCCGACAAGAGCAGCATATTCGTGCAGGAAAAGGAACTCGCTGCACCGCTCGGCGTCGCCGTGCTCGATGACAAAGTGATCGTGTCGCAGCCGCCCGATCTTCTCGTTTACACCGACACCAATGGCGACCGCATTCCTGACAAACGCGAGGTTTTGCTCACGGGCTTCAACGGTCGTCAGCATGACCACAGCCTGCACAGCCTCATCGCCGGACCTGATGGGCAGTGGTATTTCAATCAAGGCAACACGGGCGCGAAGTTCACCGACCGCAGCGGCAAGACCTTCCGCATGGGCAGTCCCTACATGCTGCAAGACATCGCCGGCCAGAAGAGCGACGATGGCCATGTGTGGATCGGCGGCTTCAGCGTGCGCATGAATCCCGATGGCACGAATGTGAGCATCATCGGGCACAACTACCGCAACAGCTATGAGCAAACGCTCACCAGCTACGGCGACCTGTTCCAAAGCGACAACGACGACCCACCTGCCTGCCGCGTGAGCCATGTGCTGGAAGGCGGCAATGCCGGTTTTGCCAGCGCCGATGGCCAGCGCAGTTGGGGTGCAGACAAGCGCCCAGGTCAGGACACACCGACCGCCGAGTGGCGTCAGGAAGATCCTGGCACCATGCCCGCTGGTGATGTCTATGGCGGCGGATCGCCCACCGGCGTGGCCTTCTATGAAAATGGTGCGCTCGGTGAAAAATGGCGCGGCCTGTTGCTCGCTTGTGAAGCCGGTAAGAACGTCGTCTTCGGCTACCTGCCCGTGCCCGATGGCGCAGGCTTCAAGCTAGAGCGTTTTGATTTCCTCACCTCGAACAAAGAGAAGGAATGGGCAGGCAGTGACTTCCTTGGCGGTCGTCCCACTGGCGAGCTGAAGACCAAGTTCCGCCCCAGCGATGTGTGTGTCGGACCTGATGGAGCACTCTATGTCGCCGACTGGTTTGACCCCGGTGTCGGCGGCCACGGCACGCGCGACGACGGCTACACCGGTGCCATCTACCGCATCGCTCCGAAGGGTTTCAAATCCCAAGTGCCAGCGCTCAAGCTCGACACCGTGGAAGGCCAGATCGCTGCGCTGAAGAGTCCCGCGAACAATGTGCGCAACAGCGGCTTCACGCGTCTGAAAGCTGCCGGTGCCAAAGCTGTGCCTGCGGTGGCCGCGTTGCTTGCCGATAAGGATTCCTTCATCGCCGCTCGTGCCGCGTGGTTGCTCGCACAGATGGGTGATGAAGGCATCGCCAAGGTGAAGCCATGGCTGGAGTCCAAAAACGCCACACAGCGCCTCGTCGCCTATCGTGCGCTGCGTCGTGCAAATCACGAGGTGCTATTGATGGCGCTGAAGATGGCTGCCGACAGCGATGCCGCTGTGCGTCGCGAAGTGGCACTGACGGTGCGCGACATGCCCGCAAGTGAGTGCGGGCCCATTCTCGTGCAACTTGCCCATTCCTTTGATGGCAAGGATCGCACCTATCTCGAAGCCCTCGGTCTCGGTAGCGAAGGTAAGGAACAAGAACTCTTCAGCGCTCTCACCACAGGCCACGCCAAAGGTTGGAAGACCTTCGAGACACTGGCGAAAGGCGGCAACGACACCTGGAGCGACGCCTTTGCCCAAATCGCCTGGCGTTTGCATCCCGCCGAAGCCGTGAGCGATTTCAAAGCCCGCGCTCTCAATGACAAGCTCACGCCAGATCAACGCAAGCTCATGGTCACCGCCATTGCCTTCGCTCCTGGACGCGAAGCCGCTGGTGCCATGCTCGAACTAGCGCACGCCAAAGGTTTCCCCATGCAGGACCTCGCCAAATGGTGGCTCATGAATCGCAATGGCAACGCGTGGAAGACCTATGACATCGACGGTAGCATGAAGGCGCTCGGCATCTATGATCCTGACAAAGTGAAGCTCGTCGCCTCGCCGATGCCATCCGCTCCTGCCAACGCACCGAAGCTCGACCTCGCGCAGATCGCCGCCTTGAAAGGCGATGCCAAGCAAGGTGCCACCGCCGTTGCCACCTGCTACACCTGCCATCGGATTGGAGCCGCAGGCGTGGATTTCGGCCCTGACTTAACAACCTACGGCAAGCAGCAGACCACCGACATCCTCATCCAAGCCATCGCCCAGCCCAGCCACACCATTTCCCACGGCTACGAAGGCAGTGAGATCAAGACCTCCGACGGCCTCATCATCACCGGCATGGTTCTCTCCGACAGCGATCCCCTCATCATCAAGTGCATGGGCGGCGTGGTGCAGACCATCCCAAAGAGCCGCATCGCCAGCCGCACCAAACTAAAGACCTCACTCATGTATGAGCCTTCCATGCTCGGCCTCACGCCTCAAAGCATCGCCGACATCGCAGCTTACTTGAAGGGGTTGTAATTCATGATGGATGAAAGCGGTGCCGGCGCGTGGCCCCGCGTCCTCACACTTTGGTGAGAGGTCCGCAATCGCGGCAAAGGGTCGTTTTGCACGACCTGATCGTTGGTTCCTCTCGTATCCAACTTGGTTCCCAGTCGCTCCGCTGGCGCAAGAACTCCCAGTGCAACGCGTTCGCTAATTCCCCTCATGAAGCATCTCCACCGCCGCCAATTCCTCCGTGACCTGGGCATCTCCGCTGCCGCACTGCCCTTCCTGTCCGGACTGCCCAGCATCACCGGCGCTCCCGCTCCGCAGCGCCGTCAGCGGTTGGTCATCATGTTCTCGCCCAATGGCACCCTGCCCAAGGAGTTCTGGCCGGAGAAAGCTGGAGCCGAGTTCGAGTTCGGCCCCATCTTGAAGCCGCTCGAAGCCTTCAAAAAGCAGACCCTCGTCCTCCATGGCATCGCCAACAAGGTTCGTGGCGATGGCGACAGCCACATGCGTGGCATGAGCTGCCTGCTCACCTGCGATGAGTTGATGAAGGGCAACATCATGGGCGGCGGCGGTAATCCTGCCGGTTGGGCGAGCAACATCTCCATTGATCAGGAGATCAAGAACTACCTGCAATCCAAAAAGGAAACGAAGACACGCTTCGGCTCCCTCGAGTTCGGCGTCGCCGTGCCTGATCGTGCCGACCCCTGGACCCGCATGAGCTACGCCGGAGGCAATCAGCCCATCGCCCCCATTGATGATCCGCATCAAATCCTGAAGAAGCTCTACGGCCAGATGAAGGACAAGGAGAGCCTCGTCAGCATCCTCGACGACGTGCGCGATGACTTGAAGAAAGTCTCCTCCAAGCTCAGCGCTCGCGATAAGGCGTTGCTCGATCAGCACCTGACGCTCGTCCGCAGCCTGGAGCAGGACTTGGCCGATGCCGACAAGCAGGGCAAGCTCGCCCACCCCGTTCCGAAGGTCGATCCCAGCATCGAACTCGTGAACGACAACACGCCTCAAATCAGCCGCATCCAGATCGACCTCCTCGTCAATGCCCTCGCCAACGACATGGCCCGCATCGGCACTCTGCAATACATGCGCTCTGTCGGCATGGCCCAGATGCGCTGGCTCGGCGTCGAGGAAGGCCACCACTCCCTCTCGCACGACCCCGATGACAAGGCCGACAGCTACGAGAAGCTCAAGAAGATCAACACCTGGTTCGCTGGCGAGTTCGCGTATCTCGCGAAGCGCCTCAGCGAAACCCCTGAGCCGACCGGCGATGGTTCCATGCTCGACAACACACTCCTCGTCTGGACCAACGAACTCGGCAAAGGCAACAACCACACCCTCGACAACATCCCCTACGTCATGGTCGGCGGCGGTTGCGGGTTCACGATGGGCCGCTCCATGCAGTTCGACAAAGCCGCCCACAACCGCCTCTGGATGGCCGTCTCCAATGCCATGGGCCACGAGTTGAAGACCTTCGGCAAAGCCGACCTCTGCGAAGGCGGAGCGCTGGACCTCATCGCCTAGCCAACGGCTTCCAGGTCACACCCTAGCAGTCCGATCAGGCTTTGTCTCAATGCCTGCCACGGCTGACTCAGGTCGAGCGTGGACGCTCGCACCTTGTGTCCGAGCAGCGTGTAGCTCAGGTCAAAGTGACGCTGCACGGCAGGATAGATCAGCAGTCCCTCCACACTCTCCCAGCCTGGATGCACGGCCTGGTTCTTGAGGTAGGCGAGCAGTTGATAAAGATGGCTGGAATGAAGGCGCAGCGTCTCGTGGCGTTCGGTCATGCTGCTGGCGTAGTATTTGCAATCAGCGATCAGCTTGCGCATAGGCCACTCGACGGTCACATCCGTGATCATGCCGGGCAGATGCCCCAGGGCGATCTCATCAGCGCTCGCCTGCCAATGCAGTGCCTTGGAGCTGACGCTCGCATCAGGGCAATGCCGGGCGGCGAAGTTGCGCACGAAGCGCTCGAACAACTGGTGCATGAACTTCTCATCGCGCAGCACATCCTCCACCCGATGACTGCCGCCGCCGGGCTCTCCCGGCAGCATCATGCGATGGATCAAGGCGCAGAGGTTCAGCAGGAAACGGTAGATGCGATTGTTGCGATGAAGCTGCACGCGCTGAAACAATGCGGAGGTCACGCGGATGCGTTGCACCGACTTGAGCGGTTCCATCGCGTGGCGCAGCCTCTGACGGTTTTCGCGAGTTAGCTCTGGGCTGCCGAGCAGCTTCGCCGCGACACTGTGCAGCAGTTGGTTGTGCAGCACATCGGCGCTCAGCTCGTCAAAGGCGCAGTGCATCCGGCCCGCGAGGTGCGTCTGCCGTCGCAGGCTCTGCATCAGCATCAGCCGACCCCTCAGGCGCGCGGTCTCTTCTTCATGCGGCACGTAGTCCCGGTCCACACCGTGACGCGCGAGCTGGCTCAAGCCTCCCGCCAGCATCACGGCGAAAAGGTTCTCCAGATCGGGGCACGCATCCGCCTCCACATCGTGCCGCTCGCCCGACTGATAACGCTCACAGGCATAGCTGAGCAAGTAGTAGAGATTGAGGATGGGAATGGGCGAGGCCACGACAATTAGAAGCCCAGCACCTGACGTGCGGCGGCGAGGTTCTTCGGTTCATCCACCCAGTATTCCTGGAGCAGTGGCAGCACCTCATGCGTGAGCACATCCGTCAGCCATGCATTCGCGTCCGATGGCGCACTTTCCGGAACGAAAAAGCTATGCCCGATGCGATAGCCACCTCCAAGGTTCGCATCTGCCTCAATGAGATCATTGATCTGCGTCATCGCGGTGACGATGCGTTGAATGACATTGGACGGCACTCCTCGCTCCTTCAGCACTAGCTCAAAGCTGCGATGCCGAAAGCCTGGCTTCATCTCTACAAACGCGAAGCGTCGCCGCAACGCATAGTCCACGAGGCTGAGCGAGCGATCCGCGGTGTTCATGGTGCCGATGAGATATACATTGTCTGGCACATAGAACGAGTCCTCCGAATAAGTCAGCGGCAGCGCATAATCCTCGCTGCGTTTGTCTGGCTCGATGAGCATCATCAGCTCGCCCAGAATCTTCGATAAGTTGCCACGGTTGATCTCATCAATGATGAAGACATGGGGCTCATTCTTTCGCTTGGTTGCCTGGCGGCAGAACTTGTAAAACGGCCCGTCGCGCAGCACGAAGCCGCCGCTGCCATCAGGCCGGTAGCCCTGCACGAAGTCTTCATAGCTCATGCTCTGGTGGAACTGCACAACAGGCGCACGCGCTTTGTCCTTTGCCCCCATGAGAACATAGGCTAGCCGCCGAGCGATGAAGGTCTTGCCTGTGCCCGGCGCACCTTGCAGCACCAGATTACGCTTCCGTCGCAACGTCGCGCTAATGGCTTCGACCTCACTACGGTCCATGAACAAGCCCTTCATCGCCTCGTCCATGGAGTAGGCGTCGGTGATGGCTGGAGTCTCCTCACCATCTGCGGTCTCAGCTAGTTCCAGCACCGCTTGATACTCTTCGGAAGTCAGTCGCAGGATGGACGCAGGCGCGCTGTTGAGAGGCTCGCTGTTCTTCAAAACAGGATGCGCCCTCATCTCGTCGAGCAAGACTGGCCGCATCAGTTTCTCGATCAAAGCAAAGCCCACGCCCTCTCCATCGGTCTCGGCCAGGCCGCGCGTGACACGACATATCGCCACTGCAAAGCGTTTGGGCGAAGTGACATACGCAATCGCCAGATCACCAGGCCGTGCGGCGGCGAACCATTGCGGCTTTTGACGTTTGCGCCCGTTGTCATTAACTGCATTGAAAAGCTCGACTTCATCTGCCGACATCTTCTCCACATCAATGCGATCCTCCACGCTCCAGATGTCAGGATTGAAGTTGAACCACCAGTAATTCGAGGCCTCTGGCAGTGCGGTAATCTCGCGGACTACATTGCTCTCGACTGCGGGCTCATCGCCATCGTTTTTGTCCACTATGCCTCGCTTGAGAATTTCAGGTCGCAGCTCTCGGTTTGAAATGAGGTTCCACAGCTCCGGGCGGTGCGCTGTCACGTATGAGCTGCGCTTCATGCTGCGGAAGTGATCGCGAATGACACGACTGTTCTCCAGATGCGCCTGACGCAAGGCCTCACTGTCCAGGTAGTCCTGCAGGATGAACGTGAATAAAGCATGCTTGCAGCCAGCGATCTCGATGTCGAAGCCAAACCACTTCTCCGCAGCTTCGGCTGCATGCGGTGAGTTCATCGGCAGCGTAAGGCGAACGATCTTCGCGGTGTCGCTGGCACCGTAGTCCATCACGATCCAGCGCCCGTAAATGAGTCGGATGGCTGTCTTGGGGACGAGAGGCGATTGGGTGATCTGGTAGGCGCGACTGCTGCAAACGAGGCGAACGCCTGCGGTTCCGTCGCCGTCATCCAATTCGGCAGCAACGGTGTGCAAGTGATCGAGCACCTTCTCCGCCTGCTCCATGTCATCGAACCACATGTCAAAAGGGTGCCCGAACTGTGGCTCGCGTTGAAGCGTCCACTCATGCGCCTGCCGTGAGAACTCAATGATATCCTCGCCCACCACTCGCTTCAGCTCGCGCACCCAGGCGAGATAGCCAGCACCATCCTCCGGTTTCAGGGCAATGCCTTTGCTTCGTGCGAAGGCGAGGTTCTTTCGGTCCAGTGAGGGCCAGTCATGAGGGCGGCACCAAAAGAAACCCATCGTCAGCGTCGCGTGCCCCACCTTGCGAAGCGCAAAGCATGCATCCAGCAACTCCGCCGTCATGGTGCCGCTCATCATGGCCTCAAACACCTCCCAAAGGCGCGACACGTGATCGGGCTGGCGCTTTGCCGCATAGGGCAGCAGCCAGGCAGATTGATTGTTCATCACCGGCAGTCCTTCATAATCTGCGGGCACGGGCGCAGCGAGGTTCCAGCGCTCCTTGAGCACCTGCCACATGGCAGTGCGATTCGCGGATGTGACTCCGCGGTTGAAGTTCGCCATGAAGGTGAACGGATCGATCTCGCGCAACGTGAAGCGTTCCCCACTCGCGCCCTCGTCCTCAATCAAAGTCGCCTTCAATCCACCCGCCCGCATGTCGGCTAGCAATTGCACCAGCTCGCTCTGCCGGTCGCGGAAACCACGCAGCTTCTCAGCCGCCTCTTGATGAATAGATACCCAGGTGAACATCGTGCGCGACGATGGCACGCTGAGTCATCCAGGAAAGCGCGGATTCACGGCCAGTGCGGCTTCAGGATCTTGGGCACCCTCAAAGCCGAATGCTTTGGCACCGCCATCCCCGTTACATGTGCTCAAGCCTATCTCATGATTTTTCGACTTCGAACTATCCATCCATCCCAACTCCTCGGGTCCTCATTTTCGAAGAATGATCAATTGAGCAGCGGCTCGATATGGGTGATGAATTAATCATCGCCTAGCGTGACTGAGGCGCTGAGCACGATGAGGACTCCGAGGCTGCGAAAGGCGGGTGGCATTCGCTAGTGCTCAACGTTCCTCAGAGTTCGCGAAACACGATGATCGAGGGATTGCCCACAGGCGTGTAGTGGCCGGTGAACTTGAGGCCGCCGGTGGTCTTGTCCACGCGGAAGGCGGCGATGTGATCGGCGCGTTGATTGCAGGAGTAAAGAAACTCACCGGTGGGATCAAAGGTGAAGCTGCGGGGGTAATCGCCGCGAGTCCATTCTTCGGTGACGAAGGTGAGCGTGCCATCGCTGCCGATGGCGAAGATGGCGATGCTGTCGTGGAGGCGATTGCCCGCATAGACGAACTTGCCATCCGTGGAGACGGCGATTTCGGAGCAGAAATTGCTGCCCGCATACCCTGGCGGCAGGCTGGAGATGGTCTGGCGGGAGGTGAGCTTGCCGTGGTCGGCATCGTAGTCAAAGAGCACCACGGTAGAGCCTTCCTCCTGGATCGAGTAGAACCATCGACCATTGGGATGGAAGGCGAAGTGCCGGGGGCCATCGCCTGGAGGCAGGCTGACAAAGGGCGGGTCGTTCGCGATGAGCTTGCCCTTAGCAGCGTCGAACTTCCATACAATGATCTGGTCGAGGCCGAGGTCCACATGGATCACGAATTTGCCCGAGGAATCGGCTTCGATCATGTGAGCGTGGGTTTGATCATGACCGCTGAAAGCGAAGCTACCGGGGGCGGCGTTGGTGGCCTTGGTGGGGCCGACTTGTCCGGCATCTTTCTTTACATCCGTGGCCTCGCCGAGACTGCCATCGTCCTTGATCGGGAGCACAGCCACGGAGCCTCCGAAGTAGTTCGCAACGAGCACAAACTTGCCCGACGGATGCACGCTGAGATGGGCGGGACCTTTGCCGCCGGAACTCACCGAATTGAGCAGCGTGAGCTGGCCGGTGGATGGATCAACGGCGAAAGCGCTGACGCTGCCGGATTCGTCGTCGCCGAGACGCTCGGTTTCATTGGCCGAGTAGAGTCGTGTCTTGGGTGCGTTGAAGGCGAGCGCGCTGGGGCTGGTTCCCATCTCATACAATCCGCAGGGTGTGAGGGCACCCGTTTCGCGATTCACATCGAAGAGATGTATGCCTCGTCCGTTGCCCGGCGGCAGGTCCACCTGGGTGGGCCGCATGTTCTTGAGCGGCGAGGTGTAGGTGCCGACGTAGGCGATGAGCTTGGTGCCCGTCTTCGCAGCTTGCGCGACTTCGTTCGTCATCAGCAGAGGACTGGCGGCCAGCGCGGTGCTGGCTTTCAGGAACGAACGACGGGAACGCGAGGAGGTGGATGATGGCTGCATGGAGAGCGGGCTACGTGGTCTGCGTGCGGTGTATTGCAAGGGTGGCGAGGTCCCGCAGGAAGTGCAGCAGGGGATTGTTTGGCATACCTCGTGCGTGAATTGTTCGTATGCAGCATCAGATGGTCGGTTTTGAAAGCTCGCAGCCCCGATGTTCGTCTCCTGAGTCCCCCCAAAAAAATGAACCATTCCCGTCGCAAATTTCTCCATGGTGCCGGCATCCTCATGGGATTGCCCTGGCTCGAATCTGTCTGCTCATTCGGCGCTGAATCGCTGAAGAAGAACGTGGCTCCGCGTCGCGTGGCAGTCTGCTTCACCGGCAACGGCGTGAATCCCTATCACTGGGGTGCCAAGCAGGGCCCCGGCGGCATGGAGTTCCTGCAATCGCTGAAGCCTCTGGAGCCGCTCAAGAGCAAGGTGAATGTGTTCACCGGCCTGTGGAATCCCACCACGGTGCAGGGTGAGGGCGGACACTATCCAAAGATGAATGTGCTCTCGGGTCTGAAGGTGAAAAAGACGACCACGGATGTGGAAGTAGGCATCACCATGGACCAGATCATTGCCGCCCACGCTGGCAAGGAAACGCCGGTGCCGAGCATGGTGCTGGGCACGGAGCGTCCGAGCTACAGCGTGGACTCTGGCTTCACCTCGATCTACTCGGCTTACATCTCGTGGAGCAATCCGACCACTCCGGCGCCGAAGGAAATCTTCCCGCAGCAGGCCTTCGATCAGCTCTTCGACGACGGCTCCCAGCGCAAGCGCGACAAGAGCATCCTCGACCTCGTGCTCGACGACGCGAACTCCCTGCGCACCCGCCTCAGCCATCGCGATACGCAGAAGCTGGATGAATACCTGTCCTCGGTCCGTGAACTCGAGCAGCGCGTGGAGCGTGCTGAGAAGTTCAGCAAGGCGGAGACGAATGGAGAAGGCTGGCAGCCGATGGTCAAATCGGTGACGATGAAGCGCCCAGGCCCAGGCATCCCAGCCGTGGCGGAAGAGCACCTGCGCCTGATGTTCGAGATTATGGTGCTCGGCTTCCAGATGGATCGCACGCGTGTGGCTACCTTCATGATGAACAATGATTTGTCGAACATGCGCTTCCAAGGTTTGGCCGATGTGACCGGCGGCATCCATGAGCTGTCTCACCACGCAGGCGATGAACACCGCCTCGCGATGTATCAGAAGGTGAACGAGTATCAGGTGAAGCTCTGGGCCGAGGCGCTGACCAAGATGGCCAACACCAACGAGGGCGAACGCAGCCTCCTGGACAACTCGATGATCATGCTCACCAGCAGCCTCTTCGATGGCAATGCGCATGATTCCCGCCAGCTCCCCGTCGTGCTCGCGGGCCTCGGCGGCGGCACCATCAAGGGCGGCCAATTCTACGACTACAGCAAGGACGAGAACCGCAAGCTCTGCCGTCTGCACATGGCCATCATGGAGCGCATGGGCGTCCACATGGGCCAGTTTGGAGATGCTGATAAGGTGCTGGCGATTTGATGCCGATTCATGGCGCGCGCTCGAGATCGGGCGCGTGCTCTTGCATCACAGCGATCATTTCGATAGGCTGCGCGCATGAAATACGGCGCTGCGCTCTTTGCTTTGATCTGGCTTGGTTCATGGGCAGCGGCCGGTGATCCTGTGGCCGCGATTCAGGAGCATCAGGCGAAGCATTCGAAGGGCGAGGCCTTGTGGTCCTTTGATCCTTCGATTTATGCGGGCGACCTCAAGCGACTCCCGGTGGGTGTTTTTGATTCGGGGATCGGGGGGCTGACGGTGCTGGATGCGATCCTCAAGCTGGATGCCTTTCACAATGACACGCTTCAACCGGGCGCGGACGGGGTGAGAGACTTCGCGGCGGAGCGGTTCACCTACTTCGGTGATCAGGCCAACATGCCGTATGGCAATTACCCGGCGGCGGGTCGCGAGGATCTTTTGCGCGAGCTGATCCTGCGCGATGCGACCTTCCTGCTTGGGCAGCGCTATCAATCCAAGCCTGAGGGCGAAGTGGTGGCCGACAAGGCGGGTGTGAAGGTCATCGTGATCGCGTGCAACACGGCGACGGCGTTCGGACTTGAAGACATTCGGGCCGTGATCGCGAATTGGGGCCTGAGCATCCCTGTGATTGGCGTGGTGGAAGCTGGAGCCCGTGGGGTGATGGAGTTGCTGCCACGCGAGTCTCGCCCCGATGCCATCGCAGTGCTCGCGACGGTGGGCACCTGCGGGTGCGAGGCCTACCCCAAGGCGATTTCTCAGGCCACAGGTCTGGCGGGCAAGCCGATGCCCGTCATCATCCAGCAGGGAAGCGTGGGCCTGGCGGGTGCCATTGAGGGCGATCCGGCTTTTGTTTCCACCACACCTGAACGACAGGCACCTTATCAAGGTCCCTCGCCGGACCCGGCTTTGATGCCGGTGTATCAGTTCGATCCCGCTGGCATAATCGGCCATCAACTGAACAGCGTGGCCAATCACGTTCGCTACGAAGTGACGACCCTCGTCGAGCGCCACCGGAAGAGCGGGGACGACACACCGATCGGGATGGTGGTGCTCGGATGCACACACTATCCCATGGCGCAGCGCGAGATTGCGGCGGCGTTCGAGGCGCTGAGAGTTTATCGTGCTGCGGATGGCTCCCGGCCCTACGAGGCGCTGATTCGGGAGAAGCTCCAGTTCATCAACCCGGCTGAATTCACGGCCAAGGAACTGTTCCGGGAGCTTGCCAGATCGAGGGTCCGTTTGAAGGCGGGGGAAAGCTGTGCGCAGGCGGCGGATCGATTCTTCCTGAGTGTGCCGAATCCCGGGTGGTCGGGTGCTAAGCTCACGCCAGCCGGGGCTTTGGACCCCGCTTACAAGCACGGTCGGGCACTGGCGGAGTTTGATCGCATGGATGCGGTGCCGGTGCCGCTGACCGTCGATCTGCTGCCGAAAACGACGGCGTCGGCCCTGGAACGCCTGATGCCCGAGGTTTGGCGGCGAGTCCGGTAACTCGTCAACGAGGGTGGTGTAAGTTTGAACGGAGGACGTGTGGGGCTGTCCCAAAGCGTTCTCATCGCGATTTAAAGTGTGAAAATTATAAATTTTACCTTGAAATCAAACTCGTAGATGCTGTATATTAACAATCGTTAATTTATTTCGCGCCCCTCTTCGACCCATGAACGCGTTCACTTTCGCAATCTCCCGGCTCCGCTTCGCCAGTCTGGCCTGCGTTGCCTTCTTCTCGATGGCCTCGCTGTCGGAAGCCGCCACATCAGGGATCGTTGGCTTCTACCAAGTGCCTATCCCTGTGGGCAACTCGGCATGGGTGTGCGGCTTGGTGGCCAAGGAGCTTTACCATGCGGCCTCTGTGACAGTGACCGCCGATGTGGATGGCAAGGCGCTGGTTGCCTTCGATGCGCCGGGCTGGACGGGCGGGGAGTTCACTCTCCACTATGCCGAGCCTGCCTCGGGATCATGCGCGGGGCTCGCCATCGACATTCTATCGAACACTGCAACGACTCTGAAGCTCGATACCACGCCTGCGGCAGCGGGACTCTCCAACGGCATGGTCTTCACCGTCCGCAAGCACAACACCATCGCTGGTCTGTTTCCCGATGGAGGCGGATTCCTGCCTCTCACGGACAGCGTGAGTCTTTTTTCCAGCACCGGAGCGCAGCAGAATTACTTCTACAACAGCTTCAACTCGACGTGGATCACCGCGCTGGGTGCCAACGCTAACAACGTCATCATTCGCCCCGGCCAAGGCATGGTGATTCAGGCCACAAACCCGATTACGCTGACGTTGGGCAAAGGTGAAGTGTGCCACGTCAAGACCACGCCCACCAAGATCAAAGCCAATGCCACGGTGCCCAATTTCATCGGGCCGCTCAATCCGCTGGGCACCACCACCACGTTGAGCGCCCTGGGTATCACGAGCAGCCTGCTGCCATTGAATGACTCCATCGTGGTGCTCGCGCCGGGTGCCTTCAACCAGACCGGCACCTACCTCAGCACTGGTGCCAATCTCATCAATGGTCTGGGCCAGAACGCCAACAACGTTAGCCTGCCCGCAGGTGCGAGTGTGGTGATCAATGTGGACACCGCCAAAAACATGGCGCTCTCGCCCATCACGGTCAGTCCCTAGTTTCAGCCTCCACTTCCCACGATCATGAAAGGCTTTTCTCATCTCCTCTGCCTCGCCTCGCTCGCTGTCACAGTGGCACATGCGGGGACTGTCACCCTCACGAGTTCCGGCGGACGGCAGTTCACAGACTCCAAAGGCAAAGCATTGCCTGCGGGCTGCACCATCCGTGTGGGCACCTTCACTCTGCCCGAAGCCACACGCGATCAAACGCTGAGCACCACCACGGACCTCAACCAGCTCAAGGCTTGGTTTAAACCCCTGGCTGAAGGCATTACAGGCGCGGGCAGTGCTGTGCAGGCGGCGGGCGCGGGCACGATGCTGCGCACGAATGATTTCCCCACCTCAGGTGAGGTCTTTGGCACCGTGAGCGAGATCAACAGTGCTTACATGCCGACGGGCACCAAGCTCTACGTGTGGGTCTTCGATGCCGCTGATATTCAGCAGGCAACGCAGACCGGTATCTTCACCGCAAGCACCTGGACGGCACCTCCTGCACTTGGTGCCACGGCGATCTCGACCGGGGCCACCGTTCAAGCTTTGCAAGGCGAGACCATGGTCAATGCACTTCGCCTGGCACCCGTCGCCGCGAGCTATGGCAACTGGTCGTGGAAGAAGTTTGGCCCCGGTGCCTCAGGCGCTGGCGTGGGCTTCTCTGCTGACACCGATGGCGATGGTTTGCAGAATCTGGCCGAGTATGCCTGGGGCCTCAATCCTTCCAGCCGGGACGCATCGCCTGCCTCCTTGGCGGGCACTGCCAATGGCACAGGTGCCACCTTCACCTTCAAGAATCCGCGTGCGCTGCCGGATGTAGAAGTCATCGCGGAATGCTCGTCAGACCTGAAAACCTGGAGCCTCGCAGCCAGCACGGTGATTGCCACCGAAGGGGACTATGAGACCCGTCGCTGTGTCGCACCCGCAGACGCCCGCTGCTTCTTCCGGGTCCGCTTTCAATCCATCACTCCCTAAACCTCAGCTCTCAAAAAACTATGAACTCCCGCCTCTTTGTCCAAGCTCTCGTGGCACTCTGCCTCACGGCGTCGGCTGCGTTTGGAGCGACTGTCTCCATTACGGTCAGCAGCAATTTTGGCCCCTGCTATACCACCAGCACGGATCAATTGCTGACCGCAGGGTCCATCGTTCGCGTGGGATACTTCAACTGGAACGATTCCGGTGTGAGGAGCATCCTTTCCACGAGCAACGATTTCGCCACGCTTGACGCATTGTTCACGCCACTGGCCGAGTCCAAGCCCAATTCGGGCACGGTGCTGCAAACGGCTGCTCCAGGGCAGAACATGGTGATCAATGATCAGTTCGAGGCGGGGCATATTTTTGGTCAGATTGAGAATATCGAATCGACCTACCTGCCGACGACGACGGACCTAGTTCTGTGGGTGTTCAATTCCTCCACCGCTTCCGCAGCCACAGAGTGGGGCATCTTCACGACCTCGACGGGCTGGGAGTTTCCCGCAGCCAATGGATCACAGACGCTTGCGAGCATTGAGGTGGAGGAGTCCAACATCATCCGTGGCAGCTTCAATAGCGTGGACCAGCATCTCCGTCTTGCCGTCGTGCCTGAGCCCAGCGGCATCCTCCTTTTGCTGAGCTGCGCATTGGCCGTCCGTCGCCGTCGTCGCTGATCTGCTTCCGTTTGTTTTTCCCCCGGCTGTTCTCGCCAGCCGCCTGGCCCGTCATCATCTCACCACTACTACGCCCATGAGTTCTCTTCATGCCCGCCGCATTCTTCATTTGATCCTGCCTGCGATCCTTTGTGCAGGGGCAGCAATGGGCCAGTCTGCGGCTCGTGTGTGGAATGAGCAGTTGCTGGCGGCCATTCGGCGCAATGTGCCGAATCCACCGGCTCATGCGCGCAATCTCCATCACACGGCCGTGGCCATGTTTGATGCCTGGGCGGCCTACGATGCGACAGCCGTTGGCTACCTTTACAATGAAAAGGTTTCGCCCTTGCCGCCTGACATCGAAGCGTCCCGCCATGAAGCAATCAGCTATGCCGCCTATCGTGTTCTGCGTGCTCGATTTGCCACTGGGGCAGGTTCCGCGACATCGCTCGCCAGCTTTGACGCTCAACTCACCACGCTTGGATACTCGACCAGCATTGCGCAGTCCCCGATCACCAATGGCACGACACCTGCCGAGGTAGGGAAACGTATGGCTCAGGCAGTGTTGAACTGGGGGGCAACCGATGGCTTCAGCAATACCTCATATCCCCAGGCTTACACCTCGGCGATCAATCCCAATCTGAACGTTCCAATGCCCGTGCTGGGGCAGAACACTGTGTTTCAATCCAATATGCCAGTGGGTTATGGCGTGCCTGCGGGCACGGACCCGAACCTCTGGCAGCCCCTGGACCTCTCGACCAGCGTCACGCAGAATGGGATTCCGATTCCTGGTGGTGCGCAGACTTTCGTGGGTGTGCAATCTCTGGCCACGGTGCCCTTCAGTCTTACTCGAACGGACCCAACGAAACCCTGGCTCGACCCGTATGGTGGCCCTTCCAAGATGAGTTACAACGGCGTCATCAGCCCCTCAGATGCCGCTTTCAAAGACAACTTCATGGACGTGGTGCGCAAGACAGCACAACTCAACGACGAGACACTGATCGACATCTCGCCTGGTGCCATGGGGGACAATCCTCTGGGTGCCGACACAGGAGACGGACGTGAATTAAACCCGGTGACTGGGCTGCCCTACACGGCCAACAACGTGAAGAAGGGGGACTACTATCGAGTGCTCGCCGAGTTCTGGGCGGATGGCCCGAATTCTGAAACTCCTCCCGGCCACTGGCATGTGCTGGCCAATCAGGTGGCTGATGATCCCGCTCTGGTGAAAAAGATCGGTGGAGTCGGTCCAGTGGTGAATGATTTGGAGTGGGATGTAAAAACCTACATGGCCCTTGCGGGTGGTGTGCATGATGCTGCCTGCGCCGCGTGGGCTCTGAAACGCTACTACTCGGGCGTGCGTCCCATCACTGCCATTCGCTACATGTGCAGTATGGGGCAGTGCACAGATGATGGGCTTGATCCCGGAGACGATCCTGCTCTCCAGGCATCCTACGATCCCGAAGGTATTCCGTTGGAACCAGGGCTCGTGGAGGTCATCACAGCGTCCAGTTCGTCCGTGGGTGAGAGACACCACAAGATCTGGAGCCTTGCCATTAACGGCGAAGACTTCGGCTCCAACCATGTGGGCGAGATTGTTGTCATGGGCTGGCCAGGCGAGCACCAAGCCAATCCGCCTGCTCCAGCCATCGCCACCAATCAGAGTCCTGTGCGGTGGATGTTGGGTAAGGACTGGCTGCCCTTCCAGCGCAAGACATTCAACACGCCCGCTTTCCCAGGCTACGTCTCCGGGCACTCCACCTTCTCTCGTTCGGCGGCTGAAGTGCTGACGCTCATCACTGGATCTGCGAACTTCCCCGGCGGATTTCATGACCACACGGTGGCGGCCAATTCACTCCAGATCGATCTCGGCCCCAGCGCTCCCGTCGATCTGCAATGGACCACCTACTATGATGCGGCCGACCAAGCAGGGCAGTCCCGTCGATACGGCGGCATTCATCCTTATGAGGATGATTATCATGGTCGTGTGATCGGCTCCCAGGCGGGCATATCGGCCTACACCAAGGCGGTGAAGTATTGGAGCGGCTCCATCCTGAGCGAGGCCATCATTCCCACCGTGGCTTATCAAGCCGACGGCAGCGCGCTCATCACTTGGACCGCCACGCAGGGCAAGATGAACAAGATTCAGACGTCCACTGACTTCTCCTCATGGTCCGATGTGCATACCGGCTACGCTCGCACAACGAGCGGCAGCTATATTGTCAAGGACCCGGTCGCGGGGGCGACTTATCAAATCGTGGTCAGCGATCCTACACCAGCACGCATCTGGAACGAGCAACTGCTGGAAGCCATTCGCATGGACAAGCCGCATCCGCCTGCACACGCGCGCAATCTCTTCCACATTGCCACGGCGATGTATGACGCCTGGGCAGCCTACGACACCACAGCCATTGGTTACATCCATCACGAGCGCGCGACCGCTGGAGACATTGCCGCAGCCCGCAAGGAAGCTATCAGCTATGCGGCCTATCGAATGATGCGGAATCGCTTCGCTAGCTCGGTGAACGTGACGGCCATCTACAACAGCATCAACGCCCAGATGCAGGAGCTTGGCTACAACACCAATACGACCACCACGGTGGGCACTACACCCGCTGCGCTTGGCAATCGAATTGCGGCCAAGATCATTGCCTGGGGGCTGGCGGATGGATCCAATCAACAGGGTGGTTTCAACGACACCTCTTACACCAATCCTCAGCCTGCGATGGTCGTCCTCCAGGGTGGCATCCCTCGTGGTTATGGCATTCCTGCGGGCACCGATCCCAATCTGTGGCAGCCACTGGCATTTGATGCCGCCTTCACGCAAAATGGTCTCCAGGCTGATCTCGTGCAGAAGTATGTCGGCGTCACCTGGCTGAATACGATTCCCTTCGCGCACACGCGCTCCGCTCCGAATGTGCCATGGATTGATCCCGGTCCTCCGTCCATGATCTACACGGCGGGTGGCACGCCTTCGCCTGCGGAAGCCGCGTCGGACCTCGAATACAAACAGGGCTGCCTCTACGTGCTCCAGGCCAGCGCCCGGTTGAATGATGAGACGGTCATCGACATGTCTCCTGCTACCTTCGGAGACAATACGCTGGGAGCTGACGATGGCGATGGCTATACGGTCAATCCATACACCGGACAACCTTATGCACCCAACCCGGTGAAGTTCGGGAACTACGCTCGAGTGATGGCCGAATTCTGGGCCGATGGTCCACAATCCGAAACACCTCCTGGCCACTGGCATGTGCTGGCCAATGAAGTCGCTGACAGCCCGCTCCATGTGAAGCGCATCGGCGGTGTGGGGCCGATTGTGGATGATCTCGAATGGGATGTGAAGACCTACTTCTCCCTCGCCGCCGCGACTCACGATGCTGCCTGCGCCGTGTGGGGAGTGAAGCGCTTCTATCAAGGCGTGCGCCCAATCACCGCGATTCGCTACATGGCGAGTAAGGGTCAATCCTCTGATCCAGGCCAGCTATCGTATCATCCTCAGGGGTTGATCTTGGAGCCCGGCGTGTGTGAAGTGGTCACGGGTGATACCGTCAATGGGCGTCATGCCGCAGCAGGTGCCAATGTTGGTGACATCGTGGTCTATTCATGGCCCGGTGAGCCGAACAATCCGTCCAGCGAAACCAGTCCTGTGCGCTGGATGCGCGCGATCGACTGGCTGCCCTACCAGCGTGAAACCTTCAATACACCTGCCTTCCCTGGCTACATCTCCGGGCACAGCGGCTTCTCCCGTGCGGCTGCTGAGATCATGACGGCGATCACGGCCAATCCTTACTTCCCAGGCGGGCTCGGAACCTTCACCGCTCAGGCGAATAATTATCTCTTGTTCGAGATGGGGCCTTCTGAGACCACCACGCTCGAATGGGCGACCTACTACGATGCGGCGGACCTCGCTGGTAATTCACGCCGCTGGGGTGGCATCCATGTTCGCGAGGATGATTACAAGTCACGCATCATCGGCGCTCAATCGGGCAAGCAGGTTTGGGAACTCGCGCAGAAGTATTTCAATGGCGAGATCATGGCTGAAGAAGTGGTGCCCGAGCAAGCCTATCAGCCAAACGGCACCGTGGTGCTCACCAGCCCGGCGCGTCGCGGTCTTTACTACCTGTGGGAATACAGCACGGACCTCCAGAACTGGACCGCCCTGACTGCCAATGCCCAGAGCAGCGATACCTCGATCACTTACACGGACACTCCGCCTGCGGGCCAGCCGCGTTTCTATCGTGCTCGCTGGAGCGCCACGCCTTAAACCGGCGCATCCCTGACCACCTTGCCGCCGAGCGACAGGATGCGGGCCTTGCCCTTCGCGTCCTCCGCCTCGGCGATCTGGCCGCCCTTCACATACATTTGTGAGAGCGCGGTCCAGGCGAGCAGATCATTCGGCTTCAAGGTGGTAGCCATGAGCCCGGCACCGATCGCTTCCTTGAGTTGATCCGTCTTCATCAAGGCCATGCCCAGGGAATGCCAGGCATCGAAGCACTGCGGGTCCTGGGCTACGCATTGCCGGTAGAGCGCGATGGCCTCTTCCAGCTCGCCCACCGCCACATGCCCGGAGGCTTCGTCCATCAACTCATCAATGCTCATCATGGACGCGAGCAAAGCACTGGCAAACTCGCGCGCCACCGCTATCACTCGCGCGATGATTTCCCCCCAACGCATAGATGCCATCGGCAATGAGATCGCCATCGCCTGGAGCGACGGCAGCGAGGACTACTATCCCATGGAACGCCTGCGCGCCTACTCGCCCAGCGCTGAGAACACGGGTGAACGCGATCTCCTGGGCAACAAGATCGGTGGCACGGACAAGACCGAGTTTCCCGGCGTTACGGTCAAAGGCTGGCGTGTGATCGGTGGCTATGCCATCCAGTTCGACTTCAGCGACGGCCACAACACCGGGCTCTTCGGCTTCGATTACTTGAAGAAGCTGGGCGAGTTGCTCGCGTGATCACTTCATCCGCAGCAGCCGCCTCAGGTTGCCGCCGAAAATGAGGTGCTTTTGTTCCTCGGTGATCTCGGCTCCATGCACCTTGGCGAGTTGAGTGGCAAAGCTGCGGCCTCCGGCGTCGGAGCCATAGATCACACGTTCGGCCCCGAGTTCGCGCACGGCCATCTCGGTGTAGCCGGCGGTGGGCTCGCTGCCAGCGAGGTCGGCGTAGAGGTTGGGGCAGTCCTTGATCGCACGGATGCCGAGTTCCCAGTCACCGCCCGTGTGCCCACAGATCAGCGGCACCTCGGGGAAACGTTTGGCGACTTCCACCAGATCGTCCGGTGTGGATTCGCCTGCGTAGTTACCATTCACCTTGAACCAAGTGTGCTGAAAAATCAGCGCCTTCAGTTCGGCGGCGCGTCGGATGATCGGATCGATTTCTTCGGTGGAGCAACGTCGAGCCACCCAGAGCTTCACGCCCACCATGGGGCCGTTGGCCACGCAGCGATCCAGTTCAGCGAGGCTTTCCTGCACATGTTTTGTGCTGAGATACACGAACCCAATCAAGCGATCTGGATGCGCCTTGAGAGCGCGGAGCACTTCATCGTTTTGCTTGCGGAGGTCTGCTGGTTCGGGGTCTTGCGACCACTTCATGCCCATGTAAATGCAGAGCTTCTCCATCTGCATCCGGTCCGCGTATCGAAGCAGTTGAGAGGCGCGCTCCTCAGGGGTCAATCCGGGCACGCCGGAAAGGTGAACGTGGAGATCCCAGATGCGGTAGTTCATGATTCGAAGCGCACGGTGATTTCGACCACAAGCGGATGCGCGGCCCGCAGGGCGGCACTGGAGGAGGGGACCTTCTTATCGCCCACAATCTCCAGGCTGTAGTTTTCTTCTGTCGGCGAGAAGCGCACGGTCAGCCCCGTGCCGAGAGTGCCATCGTCGAAGAAGGCGTAACCGCCGTAGTCCCAGTCGAAGCCGCTCAGGGTGAAGGGCTTGCCATTGATCTTCTCCACCTCCTCGATGCCCAGCCCCAGGCACAGGCCATTGTCGAGCTTCCAGTTTTTGCCCAGCAGGCTCACTTCCGAGATGCGCTTGTTCACGGCATCGGGCACCCAGATCACTTCCAGTTCGCGGCCCTCCGCCACCTTGATCCGTGCTCCGTCCACCGTCTCGCCCTCAGCGGCGGGCAGCTTGCCATCCTTCACCTTGTCCCGGCCGAACAAGGCCTGAAGCGTCGAGAGGGAAGAGTAGGCGGTGATGGGTCCCAAGCGCTTGCCGGGCTCCACCTTCCATGGCTCCTGAGCGCACACGACGCTCAGCGGGAGAAGTAAACTGGCGATGAGGAAGGTTCGAAGGGACATGAGAGGACGAGGGTCGAGTGAAGATCAGACGCAGTGGCGAGGTGATCTTTTGCATCAGAGCGAGAGTCGCCGTGCGCGGTTCGTTGTGTGCCGAATGTTCCTTCGCGCTCTTTTCTCCACGCTCCTCGTCGTTTCGTCAGTCGGTGCCGCAGACCTCGCCTCCGTGGCCGATGGTAAGGCCAATGCCGCGCCCGTGCTCCAGCAGATGATTGATGCGGGAGGTGGTGCTTTGGTGTTGCCGAAAGGCATCTATCGACTCAACCAAGGCCTGGTCATCGACCTCGACAAAGTGGGCCGCACCAGCCTCCAGGGCCAGGGCGTCGCCCGCCTCGTGATGGCGGGGAGCGGGCCAGCTGTCAAGGTGGTGGGCACACATCTCCAAGGCTCCGCCGCGCCTGAATCGCTGAAGGACAATGTGTGGGATAGGCAGCTCATGCCGCTGATCGACGGACTGGAGATCGTGGGCGAACACGCCGAGGCGGACGGGATTGAAGCCATCGGCACCCACGAAATCACGATCACACGCACCAGCGTCCACCATTGCCGTCACGCGGTGCATCTGGTGGAGCGCAATCGCAACGTGATCATCAATGCCTGCCACTTCTACAAGAACACCGGCATCGGCGTCTTCTACGACAACGTCAATCTGCACCAGAGCAACATCACCGGCTGCCACATCAGCTACTGCTACGGTGGCGGTGTGGTGTCGAGAGCGGGCAACGTGCGCAATGTCCAGATCAGCGGCTGCGACATCGAAAGCAACATGGCTGCCGACGCACCTCCCGCAGCCAACGTGTTTCTCGACAGCACGGGCGGCTCGATAGGCGAGGTGGCCATCACTGGCTGCACGCTTCAGCATAGCAGCAAGGGACCCGATGGGGCCAATGTGCGAATCATCGGCGCAGGCGACGATCCCTCGCTGGAGCGGCGCACCGGGGGCAAATTCACTCGCGAAGGCAATGTCACGATCGCTGACAATGTGTTCAGTGACGTGCAGATCAATGTGGACATCACCGACGCACGCGGCGTGACCATCACGGGCAACACCTTCTGGGAAGGCTTCCAGCACGACCTGCGCCTCAAGAACAGCTCGCACATCGTGATCGCGAGCAACAACTTCGACCGCAATCCGCGTTACCTCGTCAACGGCTTCAACGCCGCCGAGAACAACGGCATCGTCATCGCCGGATGCGACGATTGCAGCTTCCAAGGCAACATCATCTCCGGCGTCCATCGCCAGCGCGCCGCCGTCGATCTCGTGGACTGCAACCGCTTCAACATCGCCCACAACTCCGTTCTCGATAGCGACGGCGTCGGCATTCGCCTTGAAAACGTCCGCCGCAGCCTCATCTCCGACAACATCGTCCGCGATGACCGCGAGGGCGATCAGAAGAGCAAGGAGCCCTCCCTCCACATCATCGGCGGCAGTGACAACCTCATCGGCTCCAACCTCCTGGGCAACGCGAAGAAGGTGGAGTAAAGGGGGCCGCGTCTCAACCAGGGCTGCGTGGTATCAAGGTGTAGCCTGCGACTTGACGTAGCTTCGAGTGTCACTCGAAGGCGAACGGCTCCTCGGCTCCGTTTTGATCTCGCCCCCACCGGGGCATCGTGGTATCAGCGCGATCTCAAGGGCCGTGAACCACTGGCTGTTTTGATCTCGCCACCCCCGACGGCCAGACCGAGACCCTCCTCGACATCCCCCGCTACGACCTCAAGCAACCTCGCTTCATCCCCCGCGGCAGCACCCTGAAGATCACCGCCGTCTTCGACAACTCCCCCGGCAACCCCGCCAACCCCGACCCCGCCAAGACCGTCCACTGGGGGCAGCAGATCTTCGACGAGATGATGATCGGCTACGTCGAAGTCTTCACCCCCCTCCCAGCGAAATCCGTCGCCGCCAAGTAGGAGTCCCAGCCGCTCGAATGTCGCGCCAGCGTCCTGGACTGCGCTGGCCCTCCAGCGCTTTCCGAACGTCCCCCGACCAACGAAAGCCCCCGGCGCTTTCGTGTTGTCCCACAGTCTGCGACGAAAAGCTCCAGAAGACTGGAGCAGTCCAAAACGCTGACGCGCCATCCATAGCTCCGCTCTCCAGCCACCAAAGTTGGCGGTGATGCATCATCTCGGGACCCCCTGACTTACCGACTTGCCAGCCGGTCACGATTTTGACAGCCTTGTGCCATGCCCAAGAACGTTGACTGGCCCCATGCGCCGCCGCATCGACTCACCGAGCGGGGCACCTACTTCGTCACCGCGTCCACTTACTTGAAGGCGCATCACTTTCGTGGAGCACGTCGGCTTGAGGTGCTTCAGCGCGGACTGCTGAAGGTAGCCGCGCAGTATGGTTGGGACCTGGAGGCGTGGGCCGTGTTCTCCAATCACTACCACTTCGTCGCCAAGTCACCCGCCGACCCCGGCACGCTGGCGGACATGCTCAGCGTGCTGCATGTGAAACTCGCCAGCTGGGTCAACCGGCTGGACCACATGCCGGGACGCCTCGTGTGGCACAACTTCCGCGACACCCAGCTCACGTATCCCACGTCCTACTTCGCTCGGTTGAACTACACGCACGGGAACGCCGTGCATCATGGCCTCGTCGCCGTCGCCAATCAGTATCCGTGGTGCTCCGCTGCCTGGTTCGAGGCCACCACCAGCCCGGCCATGGTCAAGTCGATCCGCCGGTTCAAGACGGACACCGTCAAGGTGGAGGATGACTACGAGGCCGATGCCGACTGGTGACCCGCTTCGGTGGAGTGCCCCTCGAACGTCCCGCCGCCCTTTCGAATGACACCACCGCGCCATCCAGCCCCCGAATGTCGCACCAGCGTTCTGGACTGCGCTGGCCCTCCAGCGCTTTCCGAACGTCCCCCGACCCTCGAAACCACCCGGCGCTCTCGTGGTGTCCCCCCGCCTGCGACGAAAAGCTCCAGAGGACTGGAGCAGTCCAAAACGCCACCGCGTCACACCCAGCCCCCGAATGTCGCGCCAGCGTC
>CAUJJC010000055.1 GCA_963204975.1 Verrucomicrobiota bacterium
AAACGCTCGGGATTCAGGCGCGCATCCACATGCCGCGCTCAACGCCGAAGGTGAAACAAAACGCCGTGCGGCATCACGGTGGGGACTTCGTGCAGATCGTGCTCACGGGGGACAGCTATGACGAGGCGGTGCTCGCGGCTCGCGAGCATGATAAGACCAGCGGCGCGGTCTATGTTCATGCCTATGACGATATGGCGGTGATGGCAGGTCAGCGCACGCTGGCGGATGAGATCGTGCTTTCGGGCCATGGGCCGTTCGACGCGGCCTTTTTGCAAATCGGCGGCGGCGGCATGGCCTCGGCCACGGCCGACTGGCTCAAGACTTACTGGCCCGGCATCGAGATCATCGGTGTGGAAGGCGTGGGCCAGGCGTCGATGAAAGCGGCCATCGAAAGTGGCAAGCCGGTTGAGCTGCATGACCTCGACATCTTCTGCGATGGCACCGCCGTGCGAAAAGCAGGTGCCCTGCCCTTTGAAATCTGCCGCACGATGCTCAATCGCATCGCCACCGTGACGAACGCGGAGGTCAGCGCGGCCATCCGCGTGCTGTGGGAAACCTTGCGCTGCATTTCCGAGCCGAGCGGCGCGATGGGACTCGCGGCGGTGCTCAAGGAACGCGCGGCGCTGGCAGGCAAGAAGGTGCTCATCGTCATCACCGGAGCGAACATCGACTTCCTCCAGCTCGGTCTCATCGCGCAAAGCGAAGGCGCGGCCAGCACGGTGTCCCGCACGCTGCGCATCAACATTCCCGAGCGGCCCGGCGCGATGCTGTCGCTGCTCGACTCGTGTTTCGAGGGCCTGAACATCGCGGACTTCCAATACGGCCTGCATCATCCCGACGAGGCGTGGCCCGTCTTCACCGTCACCGCTGAAAGCGCCGCGAAGCTCGCCGAACTGCCCGCGAGGCTCGATGCCGGCGGTTTCCAATGGCAGGACCTCAGCGGCGCGGTCGATGTGGCCTTCCGCGCCATCCCGCTGCGCGGTGATCTGCTCACGCATCCGCTTTTCTTGCGCCTCGACTTCTACGAACGTCCCGGTGCCCTGCACGACTTCCTCTCTCGCCTCATCCGCGACCGCGCCAGCCTTTGCTACTTCAACTACCGCCAGTCCGGCGAGCGCGTCGGCCGTGCGCTCATCGGTCTCACGTTTCAAGAAGCGGCTCAACGCGATGCTTTCCTTGCCGATTTGCCTGAGCAAGGTGATGGCTATCGCTCGTGCAAGCCTCTCGACGATCCCGCAACGACACGAATGATTACATGAACTCGCACACTCCACTTCTTCGCCGATACGTTTGGCGCTTCTTGAGCATCGTGCTGGTGCTTCCACTCAACGCAGCCGAGCTGAGCCCCTTCGGCATCGGTGGCGGGCATATCAATAGCCGTAACGTAGCGGACCTCGCACGTTGGATTCCTCAGATGGAGGACATCGGAGTGCGTGAGTTGCGCTCGATCGCTACGAGTTGGGGAGCTGTCGAATCGAAGCAGGGCGCGTTTGATTGGAAGAATCTCGACGAGCAGTTGGGCTATCTTTCGCAGCATCAGATCACTACCGGCGGCCTGCTGCTCGGAAGTCCAAGCTGGAACACGCTGGACAAACCCGGCTCGCTGCCAGTGAACAACATCGCGGGCTGGTCGAACTACGTCAGCGAGATCGTGAAGCACACGAAGGGGCGCATCCAACACTGGGAAGTCTGGAACGAGCCGCCTAACTTCACGGGCAAAGACCAAACGCCGACGGACTACGCGAAGCTTGTGGTGGCCGCCTACGATGCAGCGAAGGCGGCTGATCCCTCATGTCTCATCGGACTCGCTGCCAAGTCGGCGCATGTGAACTACCTGGAGCAGGTGATCAAAGCAGGAGCGAAGGATCACTTCGATTACATCACGCTGCACCCGTATGAGGTGCTCGACGGCATCGCAGACAACAAAGGCACCGAGCCTATCTTCATGAATATCGTGCCCGTGGTGCGCAAGATGTTGGCCTCACAAAACCCAGCGAAGCTGAACGTGCCTATTATCTTCACCGAACTCGGCTGTGATGCGAAGCATAAAGGCGAAGATACGCAGGCACACGCGCTGGTGAAGGCCTACACCATGAGCATCGCGCAAGGTGTGCAGTGCATCCAGTGGTTCGAGGGCAGGGACGGTGACTGCGGTCCAATGGGCTTGATGGATGGCAAAGCGAGGCCACGTCCTGCTTTTACCGCGATAGCTCAAATGATCAAGCATCTCGGCCAGTATCCGCAGTATCTTGGATGGGTGATTTTAAATGGAAAGCACTACGGCTTCGTGTTTCATGGAGTCCACGGCACGGTGCTCGTGGCGTGGGCGGGTCGCGATGATGAGGTTCGATTGGATGGCATGGTGAAGGTGGTGAATCCGCTGACTGGCAGCGTCACTTCGTCCGATCAATTCACGCTCACCAAAGCACCGGTGATGATACTGGGCGTTCCTGACAGTATCGTGAAGCAGGCGAAGTCGAGCTTGGGCAAGCTGTTGCCCTGGGGCGGTGATTTCACCAAAGCCAAGTCTGTGTCGATTACCATAGACGGCGAGCAACAAGAGCATGGTCTGCACACGCTCTCAGGTGATGCACTCGCAAAGGCCGTGATCGCCTACGGCGGCTCTGCGCGTGCCGGCAATGTGCCGGGCGGAAACTTGTTCATCGTTGATCCCGGCTTCCTTAGCTACACCAGCGAGCCTATCGAGATCGCTGTTGTGGTGAGGCGAAATGAATCAAACGAAAACGCGGGTTTCCAGCTCGTGTATGAATCAACCAGCGGATTTAAGACCGCGAAACCAGGTTGGTATACTGTGCCCGACAACACGCAGTGGCATACGATTCGTTATCAGATCAACGATGCCCAGTTCGTGAACTACTGGGGTTACAACTTCTCCCTCGTGTCCGACGGCAACACCTTCAACAAATACTACCTCCAAAGCGTGACCGTCACCAAAGCCGGGAAGTGAATGCGACGGAAAGCCTTACCACTCCCCCATGGTTCAAACTGCATAGTTGATCTGTATCAGAAATAGATCGAGACCGCTATTTCTTCTGCTGATAGGCCTTCACGCCCGGATCACCGAAGCCAGCGACGGCATCGTCTAACACCAGCACCCAGTCCAAGGATTCACCGGGCGTGGGTGAGATGAAGTAACGGTGTCCTTTTTTCTCAAACTCACCGGCTGCTGTCGATTTGCCTGTGCGTGGATCATACCAAAAGGCTTTCACCCTTGTGCCGCTGAGTTTATCGAGATCGACACCAAACTCACGACCGGCAGGCACATAGATCAGGGCGCATGAGCCGCTGGTCGTGCGGGCAGTCACGAAATGGTATCGCCCCGCGCCTGGCACGCTGGTCGGGACTCGGTGTGGGATCAGGAGGCTCTGATCGGGCACTAGTTCCCACCAGGGACGGCTCTCCAGCAGTCGGCGTCCCACAGCCATTTGAACCCCACCTGGCTGATCGAGGGCTTCTTTCCAGCTCATCAGGGGACCATTGATGCCAGGCTGACCGGGTCGGGCCATCTGCCAAACGCTGTGATGCCCGTATGTATGCCCACAAGCGCCACTCAGCACGTTCCAGTAGAAACACCTCCGCGCATCTGCGGCTAGGCTGTGACCGTTTTCGGCGGCCTTGAACTCCAGCGGGTGATCTTCGTATAGCGGCTCGAGGTCGATGACGGGCTTCGCTGGAGTGCGCTCATAGTCGTTCCTGGTGGCGGCAT
>CAUJJC010000056.1 GCA_963204975.1 Verrucomicrobiota bacterium
CGAGAACCCACCACCCGATGCCGCAAACCCTCCCTCGCATGCAGTTAAACCTCCATCGGATGCCGCAAACCCTCCCTCGGATGCTTCAAACCCTCCAACGGATGCTGCAAACCCTCCATCGGATGCTGTGAAACCTCCATCGGATGCCGCAAAACCTTCATCGGGTGCTGCAAACCCTGGAGCGTTTGCTCCAAACCCTTGAGCGTTCGCCGCAAACCGTTGAGTGTCTGCCGCATCCGCTCAAGCCAACGGGGAAAACCATTGAGCCGATTCGACGAGTTCACTACCAACGGAGGCCATCGGCGAGGCTCCGTATCGCTTCGTGGAGCCATCGAAGTCGCAGGCCGCAGCGAGCCCGAGGCTCATGAGAAGTGGGCCGGTGGTGCCCGCCACTGCGCCACGTCCGCATTCATCGGGTGAGCCGGAGACTCATGAGAAATTAGCCGGTGGTGCAGCGAACCGCGAAGCGGTGAACGGAACCACCGGACCTCTTCAAAGCCATCCTCCGCCCTGGGAGGGGCGGGAGAAATTCATCGCATCGCCGATCACCACAGATACCGGTCATCGTATTCGACCAGGCCATGCTTGAACATTCGGACATACTCGTCCTGGAAACTCACCTTCGCATGATGCGCTGGCTGGTTGATCACGTAACGCCGCACCGCTTGTATGAGCGATGCGCTCACCGTGTAGGCACCATACCCTTCCTGCCACGCGAAGGCGCGAAGTCCGAGTTCCTTGTGAATCCATGCCGACGAATCCGCCTTCAGTTCCCGCATCACATTTGCAAGGCAATGCGTCGCACGTAGTCCCGCGAACACATGCACATGATCGTCCACACCACCGACCGCGTGCGCGACACCGCCCATGTTCTTGATGATTCCACCCAGGTATTCGTGCGCTCTCGCACGATGCGGCTCGCTGATCCAGCGTTCACGGTTTTTCGTGCTGAACACCACATGATAATGCAGCGAGAGGTGGGTCGAGGCCATGCGGGAGTCTGCTCGCGCCCTTCCAGGGCGCAATCATTGGTTTCGATGCCTCCGGTGGTTCCGGTCACCACGCTTCGCGGGTTCCCTGCACCACCGGCTAATTTCTGCTGAGCCTCCGGCTCAATCCAAGGCCAGGGTTGCTGCCTCACCTTCTTCGCCCACAGCTTCTCGATCAACGCATGGACGGCGGCTCCCCCAAAAGTGGCTGCGGCTTTAGCCGCATCAGGGTTCCAGTGATTCGGCTCAAGCCGAAGCCACTTTCTCCGCCCGCAGCGTCGAGCGAACCTCGAAGCCGCAGGCCAAAGCGGAGGCGTGGAGACGTTCGACTTCGAGTGACACTCGACATAAATCCATGTGGAGGTGAGCCAGACAGCGCCGAACTTTTCGCGATACTCTTTGTCACGAGCAATCTCTTGGTAGGAGCGCTCATCGAGAACGACCGAATCAGGCTGGTCCCAGTGATCGTGCAAGAACAGCACCTTGTCGGGATCACGATTCCGCTAAGCGGCGAGGAAGGCCGCTTTGTCCCGCCAAGTCACTGGAGTGAGTGAAGTATGAGCTTCCAGCAAGAGGCTGTCATAGTTCGTGGTGGCCAGCTGATTCTTAAGCTGACGGAAGGCTTCGAGGACGTCGATCAGATCACGCTTCTTTGCCGTGATGGTGCCAATGGTGTCCTTCAGCCACGCGCGGAACTTTTTCGAACTCATCTCACTCGTGATCGCCTGGGCTGTTGCGATGAACTGCGCTGTCGCTGGCGGAGGCTTGCCATTGAGAAGCTTGCGGTGCGCATCGGCTTGGTCTGGCTCGATCAGCCCATGTTTGAGCAGCGTTCGAGTCCATTCTCCAGCAAGCCAGTCCATGAAGCCTGCGGATGGCAGTCACTGGCTGCGATGGAAACGCCGGCGCCGGAAACCATGATGGCACGACCATGGGCGATTGTTTCCTGGAGAAGTGCTTTCGGACTTTTAGGGAGGCTCATGAGCAAGACAAGGAACGAACGGCAGCAAGTGAGCATCAGGCTTGCAGCCAAAGCTAACGGCGGTGACTTCCCTACCTCAATCGAATCCCCTGCGAATGGCAAGGTGGGAGTCGTCGAGAGGCGCACATCGTGCATGGCGAAGCTGGAGCCCACAAGGGTGAACCTTCCCAGCCTGGGGCAAGGGCTTCGTCGTCACACACAAAACTCCATCAGCATTCATGAGCGCCAAAGGTGCGATGTGAGACAGCCCAGGTCGCAACGAGCCTTAGCGAGTCAGGCCTGGGTCACGCGGCAGCGTGATGCAGCGCGAACCCACGACAAGCCGGTGCCCACGCCTGCCCAGAAGCGCTCTCCCGAAGCTCCATCGGCGGGCGAAGCGGGACGCACGGCGCTTCTTCACGCGCAATACCCAGCATCGCGATGGGTTCGCGCCATGTTTGCCTGCGGCATCTCCCAGCAAGCGCAGACGCATGAGGCTGCCGATGAAGCGCTGGAGTTCAGCCTTGAGGCTGCGGGTGCATTGCTACCGCAAGCTCGTCCATCGCCGCAGGCTGAAGCCTGAACGCCAGCACCGATGCGGCAGCTCAATGGCTGCATCGTATGAGAGGAGAGTTAGCAATGGGCTCCGACACCACTGCATTCGTTACAGTGCTCCCATGACGCGGGACTCGTCTAGCGATCAGACTGTCGGCTCAGGCCAGCAACTGCGACACCACCTTGGCACCTTGGTTGTCCGTCAGCGACGCGGCGAGGCCGTTGCGCTTGTAGGTGAGCTTGGTGTGATCGAGGCCGAAGGCGTGAAGGAGGGTGGCGTGGTAGTCGAAGTGCTTCACCTCGTCGATGACCGCCTTGTGACTCCACTCGTCGGTCTCGCCATGAACGTAGCCTTTCTTGAAGCCGCCGCCCGCGAGCCACATGCTGAAGCCATACGTGTTGTGATCGCGGCCCCACTTCTCGCGACCGGCATCGTTTTGCAGCACGGGCAGACGACCCATCTCGCCGCCCCAATGGACGACGGTGGTATCCAGCAAGCCGCGTTGCTTGAGATCGAGAATGAGAGCGGCGCTGGGCTGGTCGGTGGCGGCGCAGTTCGCTGGCAGAGAGGTGATAAGGGAGCCGTGCTGATCCCAGGACTGTCCCGCATTGAGCACCTGCACATGACGCACGCCGCGCTCGACAAGACGGCGGGCAATGATGCAGCGCGTGGCGTAGTCGCTGGTGATGGGATTATCGACGCCGTAGAGCTTCTTCACATGGGCGGGCTCGTTTGAGATGTCGAGTGCCTCCTTGGCAGCGGTCTGCATCTTGGCAGCGAGTTCGTAGCTGGCGATGCGCGCCTGAAGATCGAGTTCGCCCGGATGCTGGGAGAGATGCTCTTCATTGAAGGCCTTGAGGAGGGCCAACTGGCGAGCCTGGGGCTGGCCTGCGAGCGAGGGCGGAGGATCGAGGTTGAGAATGCGGGGCTCGGTCGGACGAATGAGCGTGCCCTGATACAGCGCTGGCAGCCAGCCATTGGTATAGTGTTCGCCGCTGAAGGTGGGCAGGCCTTTGGGATGCGAGAGCACCATGTAAGCGGGCAAGTCATCGGTCTCGCTGCCGAGTCCATACGTGAGCCATGAGCCCAGCGCGGGGCGACCCGAGACAATGCGACCCGCATTCATCGCGTAGAGCCCTTGCGCGTGATTGCTCACGCCGGAACTCATCGAACGAATGAGCGTAATCTCATCGACCACCTTGGCCAGATTGGGCAGCAACTCGCTGATCTCCATGCCGCACTCGCCGTGCTTCTTGAAGGTCCAGGGCGAGCCAAAGACTTTCGACGAGGCCTGCGCGAGATTGTCATACTTGATCTCGCCGGGGAATTTCTGCCCATGATACTTCGTGAGCATGGGCTTCGGATCGAAGAGATCCATCTGCGAGGGTCCGCCCATCATGAAGAGCGAGATCATGGCCTTCGCCGTGCCCTCGAAGTGCGGCTTCTTCGGCGTCAAATCATAGCGTGCCTGGCCAAAGGACTCCGGCTTCACCGGCGCAGCGAGCAGTCCATCGCGTTCCAGCAACGAAGCAAGTGCCAGCGTGCCAAGGCCGAAGCCGTTGGCGTGCAGGAAATGGCGGCGCGAGCAGAGATGGGGGCTGTTCATTGCGACTACCTACGCGCTTCGTCGCTCGTTTCGTTCGCGCCCGATTCACTCATGCGGACTGAAAGACCTCTGCGTCGTATCTGTTACACCTACCGTCACTCAAAGCCCCCCCTGGTGACACCTCGTGCCATGTCCCCCGCCCCGAATTTCCTCATCACTCGCATTGTCCCCCTGGCTCTCGGAGCGTTCACCCTCGCCTCTGCGCAAGCCGCCGAGCATCCCGGTGCCATTGTTTACAAGAAGCTCTGCATCGACTGCCATGGGGATCAAGGTCAGGGCGTGGACGGCAAATACGATGAACCCCTGAGCGGCGAGCGCTCCGTCGCGGCGCTGGCCCGCTACATTGAGAAGACGATGCCCGAGGACAACGAAGGCGCATGCGTCGGTGATGATGCGAAGAATGTCGCGGCCTACATCCACGAGGCGTTTTACTCCCCTGCGGCGCAGGAGCGTCTGAATCCACCCCAGAAGGAACTGAGTCGCCTGACCATTCCACAGTTCCGCATGTCGGTGATGGATGTGCTCGCCCGCTTCCCGCTGCCTTTGCCACCAACGCCCGGCAAGCCTGCACCCAAGCCCCGTCCGCCAGAGGTCGTGCTACCAGGATTGAAGGGGCAGTATCGTGGCGTGGCGATCCCCAAGCCCGGCGAACCCGTGGTGGATACCACAGCGAAGAAAGGCATCAAAAAGAAGCGCCCGAACCTGACTATCGACCGCGTGGTGCCCACCGTGGCCTTTCACTTCGGAGCTGACAGCCCAGACAAGGCAACGATGGAGGCCGAGCAGTTCGACAACTCGTGGCAAGGCAGCCTGCTCGCCCCGGACACCGGCGTGTATGAGTTCATCATCAAGACGGAGAACGGCGCGCGTCTGTGGATCAATGACGACGACGAGGACGATGCTCTCATTGATGCCTGGGTGAGCGCGGGACCCAAGGTGCGCGAAGAGAAGAAGTCCATCTTCCTCATCGGCGGACGCAGCTACCGTCTCGTGCTGAGGCACTTCAAATTCAAAGAGCAGAGTGCTTCGATCGAACTGTGGTGGAAGCCG
>CAUJJC010000057.1 GCA_963204975.1 Verrucomicrobiota bacterium
CGGCGGGCGAGGAGGCAGCCTTGGCCAAACTTGTTTTTGCCATACTTCTCCTTCAGAGCGTCGGGCTCATCGGCCAGGCTGAAGGCCTCCAGGTCAGTGCTGCTCATGATTTTCACCGTGTTCTCGTAGAACTCGGTGTAGCTCTTCACACTGGCCGTTTGGAACCGGGAGCGGAAGCCAGCATCCAGCTTGTCCAGCAAGGCCATGCGCTTCTGCATGACATCGGCGGAGACATCTGGCTGTGAGTTCTGGAGGCCGACATCGGGATCGAGGATGGGCAAAGGCGAGAACGCAGCGGCAAAGAAGCCGTTGCCGTTGTTCGGCTGGCGATTCACACACACGCTGGACGGCAGCGTCTTGTGGCTGGCTCCCTTGAAATGCTGTGCCCAGGCACCCATCGCTGGATGCTTGATCGTGCCGCGCTGCTCGTAGCCCGTGCGGATCAGATACTGCGCCGAGGCGTGGACGCCGGTCTTGGACGACATGCTGCGGATGATGCTGATCTTGTCCGCCTGCTCCGCCAGCTTGACCATCGTGCCGCCCAGTTGCAGGCCCGCCTTGGTCTTGATCGCATCTTTGGGCCCCTTGGTATCGCCTTCTTTCGGATCGAGCGTGTCGATGTGCGTCATGCCGCCGATCATCTGAAGGAAGATGAGGTTCTTCGCCTTGCCAAAGCCGGGTCCGGCGGCGGGATTGCCTGCGGCCTTTTCGGCGGCGAGCATCGAGTGCGAAGTGCTGTGCAGCACGGTGACACCTAGCGTGGTCTTGGCCCAGCGCTCGACGAAAGCGCGACGTGAGAGGGGATCGAGTTGAGAGGTCATGGTCGGATCAGGGTGAAGGTGGAGAGAGCTACTCGATGAAGACGAATTCACGGGTGTTGAAGAGCACCCAGGTCAGGTCCGAGAGTCCGAGGCCGCCAGTGAGTGCCTCCTTCGCTGTCGCTACTTCATCCGCCTTCGGTTTGCGGCAGAAGAAGCTGACATAGAGCGATTCGATCTTCTCCTCCGGTGTTGCCTGCTTGTCCGCCGTCTGCACCACGAGCGAACGCGGGCTGCCGATCACTGCCTGGGCATCGCCATTCATGAGCATGAGCACCTGAGGGATGTTGCCTTCGTCACTATTGCTGTCGGCGATCTGGCGGTCACTCTGGCCGAACTGCCGCAGGAAGTGCTGGTCCTTTTCTGGCTGTGGCAGCTCACTCGCGCGGGCCAGCACCATGCCGCCCAGCGTGGGTGGAAGGGTGAGAACCTCACCGTCTTCGGAGCCCTGCGCTTCCTCGGCCATCATGCGCTTGCGCATCGCTGCCTTGCCCTTCCCTTTGCCGCCCTTGCCCCCAATACCAGCGGCTGCGGCACCACGCATCGCCGTGAGCGCATTCTTGATTTGTTCTTCCAGATTGCTGGCCGCGAAGTCGATCTTCATCGCCTTGGCATATTCAGCCGCACGCTTGGCTTTGAATTGATCCACAGCAGGACCCACCGCCAGCGTTGCGCAGGAATCCCAGGCCTGCTCAGCCGTCATGCGGCGCAGCACCGGACCAGGGAACATGTAGGGAGTGCCCGCTTCGAACTCGTAGCTGGTGGCTTCACGCTGGTAGGCTTGTGTGTTGTAGATGAGACGCATGAAGGCTTTGAGATCAAACTTCAGCCGCACCATCTCGGCGGTCAGGTGCTGGAGCAGAGGGGGATTGAAGGCGGTGTTTGGATCATCCAGATCGGTCACTGGTTCCCGCACGGCTACACCGAACGCCCGCTTCCACATGCGATTGGCAATGGTCATCGCGAAACGAGGATTGTCGGGAGCCGTCATCCACTTCGCAAACTGGGTGCGCAACTCAGCGGGCTCCTTCGTGGTCACATCACGGTAGGCGCGCAGATGGGTGTCATCCTTGCTCCAGGTGACCAGCTTGGGCTTCACCCCGTCGCCGGGTTTGCCGTCCTTGTATTTGTAGTCGTCAGGCAGCGTGAGGTCGTTCTCGTCCTTGTCCGCCACCTCGAAGGCATTGATGCGGAGCAAGTTCTTCGCCTGCTGCTGAAGCCGCTTGTCTTCCAGGCTGCGAATTGCCATGGCCATTGCCTTCTTGTCAGAGCCGCCCTTCGCACCGCGTGCTCCAAAGGTATCACTGCCGCCGAAGAACGACGCCATCTCGTAGAACTGCTTCTGCGTCCACTCGGCGAACGGATGATCATGGCACTGCGCGCAGGAAACGTTCGCGCCCAGGAAGGTGCTCAGCGTCAGGGAGAGATTGTCCAATCTCATGCCCGCGTCGCGAAGCAGGTAGCCCGTGGCTCCATTGTCCAGCAGCTTGCCATCGGCACTCATCATCTCATAGACGAGCTTGTCCCAGCCTACGTTCTCCTGCAGCCGACCCTTCAACCATTCCTGGTAGGTGTAGAAGCGCCCCTTGTTCGCTACATCGGCGATGCGGAGCATGTCGGCGAAGTAGTTAAACAGATGCGAATTCGCGCCATCGCTGGCGAGCAGGGTGTCGATCAACTTCGCCCGTTTCGAGACGCTGGTGTCGTTGATCAATGCCAGAGCTTCCTCGCGTGTCGGGATGCGTCCCACGATGTCCAGATACACACGACGAACGAACTGCTCGTCCGAAGCCAGTGGGTTTGGCTTCTGATCCTTGTGCTTCAGACCGGCCTCTACCAGGAAGTCGATCTTCGCGGCGGCCTGCGCGAGCGTAGGATCGACCGGAATGCCCAGCCCTTCCGGCTTCAGCGACTGCGCCACCTTTTGATCATCAGGGCTCAGCTTGTCGAGCGGCAGTTTATGGACGTAACCGTTCTTCACCTGAAGATAGACCTGCCCATCCTGGAAGCCTCGGAACGTTGCCTCCAGCTTGCGCCCCTGCGCGTCTGTCCAAGTGCGATAGACGGAGGTGTCGGCAGGTGCCGTGGCAGCAGCGGGTGCTGGCGGCTCGGCAGCCGAATGAACGGTGAGAGGTAGAATCGCAAGGCTGGCGATTCGCAGGAGAGTAGTCTTCATAGGCGCGGACGGATGAGGCTGATGGAGCGCGGAAACGCTGAGTGAGGACGAACCTCGCACAAAATTTTCACGCCCGCGACTTCATGGAACACCGCAGGGGAACAGTCGTTTCAGACAAAGTGGATGGATCACGTCCGCATCCTCCAAATCTCCCCTTTACTTCGTGTAACAAGCACACGAAGTATCGCCATGCCGCATCACTACACCTACCCACGAGCCGCTCTCACGGTGGACTGTGTGGTCTTTGGCCTCGATGCTGGTGCTCTGAAGGTCCTGCTCATTCAGCGTGGGATCGACCCATTCAAAGGCCGTTGGGCGTTGCCCGGAGGCTTTGTTCGCGTCGATGAGACGCTTGATGAAGCCGCCGCGCGCGAGCTGGAGGAGGAGACCGGAGTCAAAGACGTGTTCCTTGAGCAGCTCTACACCTTCAGTGCCATTGATCGCGATCCGCGTGAGCGCGTCATCAGCGTCGCCTACTATGCACTGGTAAACTTGGCCGACCACGAAACCCGCGCGGCCACGGACGCGAGCGATGCCCAATGGTTTCCAGCGGAAAAGCTGCCCCGGCTCGCCTTCGACCATGTGGAGATCCTCGCTACCGCCCTCAAGCGACTGCGTGGCAAGCTTCGCTACGAGCCCATCGGCTTTGAGCTGCTCCCGCCCAAATTCACCCTCACCCAACTCCAGCACCTCTACGAGACGGTGCTCGGCACGAAGATTGATAAGCGGAACTTCCGCAAAAAGGTCCTCGGCTTCGACCTCCTCGAAGCCCTCAATGAAACTCATCGCGAAGGCCCCCACCGCCCCGCGCAGCTCTACCGCTTCAACCCCGCGAAGTATGAGCGACTGAAAAAGAAGGGGTTCTTGTTTGAGCTATGAAAAACAATCTGGAACGCGAGGCTAAGACCTCGGAGCTTTCATCAGGACCGGTTCGAATCACCGGTGCTCGGTTCTCTCTGACGGATGGGCTGGTCATTATTCTGGCCGCAGTCCTGACGATGTGGCTGTGGTGGATCGACCATGGGCTGTGGTGGATTGTTCCGATGGTGGCGGGACATTTCTTCTTGTTCTGCAATGTCTTCCTGGTCTGGCGGACGCTGGAATTCATTTGGGCGGGTGTCTTTGTCATGAATGTCGCGGCGCATCTCGCCCAGGGGCGGATGGAGGGGTGGGGGCCTTGCTGGTGGCAGTTGCCCGTGACCATCGCCGTGATCGTTCTTCAGATGAGGTCGCCCTGGTATCACGGGGTTTGGGCCCGGCGAATCAATCCCCGCCTTGAAGACTACCTCCAGCACAAGCTCTGACTGTATGAACCCCAACACGCCTCTCCTCACCGATCTCTACCAGCTCACCATGGCCGCAGGATATTTCCACGCGGGCAAGGCGGAGCAGGAGGCGGTGTTTCATCTGTTCTTCCGGAAGCTGCCGTTCAAAGGCGGGTATGCGGTGGCTGCGGGACTCGCAAGTGTGATCGAGTGGCTCCAGGGCTTTCGATTTCATGAGCCGGAACTGCATTACCTAGCCACTCTTCGGGGACGCGATGGGCTGCCGCTCTTCCATGCCAACTTCCTGGGCTACCTGCGGGAGATGCGATGGCAGTGTGATGTGGACGCGATCCCGGAGGGCACGCTGGTCTTTCCGCACGAGCCCTTGGTGCGGGTGCGCGGCCCCATTATCCAGGCGCAGCTCGTCGAGACGGCGTTGCTCAACTTGATCAACTTCCAGACGCTGATCGCAACGAAGTCGGCACGTGTGTGCGAGGCTGCTCGCGGGGAGCCGGTGATGGAGTTCGGACTGCGGCGGGCGCAGGGTCCTGATGGGGCGGTGATGGCCAGCCGTGCTGCATACATCGGGGGCGCGGTCGCCACGTCGAACGTGCTCGCCGGCATGGTCCATGGCATTCCAGTGCGTGGCACCCACGCGCACTCATGGGTGATGTCGTTCGATAGCGAGCTGGAATCCTTTGCGGCCTATGCCGAGGCCATGCCGAACAACTGCATCTTCCTCGTGGACACCTTCGATACCTTGGATGGCGTGCGTCATGCCGTGGAGATTGGCAAACGCTTGCGTGCATCAGGGCACGAGTTGGTGGGCATACGACTTGATTCGGGCGACCTCGCGTGGTTGAGCATCGAAGCGCGTCGCATCCTCGACGGCGCAGGATTTGAGAAGGCCATCATCGTCGCCAGCAATGACCTGGATGAGCACCTCATCGAGAGCCTGAAGCATCAGGATGCTAGGATTACTTATTGGGGCGTGGGCACTCAGATGGTCACAGGCGGCGATCAGCCTGCGCTCGGCGGGGTTTACAAGCTGGGCGCGATCCGCGATGCGGACGGTGTCTGGCAACCAAAGATCAAACTCAGCGAGCAAGCGGCGAAAGTCTCCAATCCCGGCATCCAGCAGGTGCGACGTTTCACTGTCGATGGTGAGTTCCGAGGTGATGCCATCTTCGATGAAGAGGACGGTTGTGCCGAGCCCGTGCAAATCATCCATCCCTCGGAGCCAGCGCGGGTGAAGACGATGCCCGAAGGCGCAAGCCACGAGGACCTCCTGGTGCCCGTTTTTCGTGGCGGGAAACTCGTTTATCAGATACCTTCATTGCCAGACATTCAGTCGCATTGCCGAGATCAGCTCCGGCACTTGAACGCCACCTCGAAGCGTCTGCAAAACCCTCACACCTACCCCGCAGGCCTGGAGCGATCACTGGCACAGCGGAAGATGACACTGATCGAACAAGCCAGGATTCAACCATGACCACGCTCGAAACTCTCCAAGGCGACATCACGACACTCGATGTCGATGCCATCGTGAATGCGGCGAATACATCCCTGATGGGTGGCGGTGGAGTGGATGGGGCGATTCATCGAGCGGCGGGGCCGGACTTGGTGCGTGAGTGCATGGGTCTCGGTGGCTGCAAGACTGGGCAGGCGAAGATGACGAAGGGATACCAGCTCAAGGCGCGTCATGTGATTCACACGGTGGGTCCAGTGTGGCACGGCGGCGATGCGAATGAACCCGTGCTGCTACGCTCGTGTTACGAGAACTCGTTGAAGTTGGCAGCGGAGGCTGGGCTGCAAAGCATGGCCTTTCCGTGCATCTCGACGGGTGTGTATCGTTTCCCCGCCGATGAGGCAGCCAGGATCGCGATTGCCACCGTGCGGGAGTTCACAGCGAACCCATCATCCCTTCAGCGCGTGATTTTCTGCTGCTTCTCAACCGAGGACCAAGAACGCTACGAACGACTTCTCCAGCCATGAAAACACTCCTTCTTATCGACATTCAAAACGACTTCCTGCCGGGCGGTGCGCTGGCGGTTCCCGAGGGCGATCTCATCGTCCCTGTGGTGAACGACTTGATGCCTCAGTTTGATCTGATCGTGGCCACGCAGGACTGGCATCCAGCGGACCATGGAAGTTTCGCCGCGAATCATCCAGGGCGATCAGTCTTCGAGCAGATCGAACTCGAAGGCATGCCGCAGACGCTGTGGCCGGTGCATTGTGTGCAAAACACGGGAGGTGCCTTGTTTGCCCCAGGGCTGAACACGAGGTCCATCGCCAAGGTGTTTCCGAAGGGTATGAACGCGCGCATCGACAGCTACAGCGGGTTCTTTGACAACGGCCATCGGGCCGCCACGGGGATGAGCGAGTGGCTAAAGTCGCGAGGTGTGACGGAACTGAGTGTGGTGGGTCTGGCGACTGACTACTGTGTGAAGTTCACAGTGCTCGATGCTCTGCAAGAAGGCTTCCGGGTGAGGGTGATCGCTAAGGCATGCCGGGGTGTGAACTTGGTGCCGGGCGATGTGGATCGTGCGTTGGCAGACATGCGTGAGGCCGGTGCGGTGATCGAGTGACGGGAGGCTGATAAGAAATACGCGCCTGAGAGCCGAGGGCTCCGCAGGCGCGTTCGCGGTGTGGGTGGATTTCCTTGTTAGATGCCGGGCTTCGGGGCTTCGGGTGCAACTGGTGCCGCCGGGGGCTTCATCTTGCCGTCCACGTTTTCGAGTTCATGGAGCTTGCCGCGAAGGTTCTCAGGGATGGCTTTGCGCTGCTCCTCCGTGTTCACGATGAAGGACTGTTCGTCTCCGCTGGCAGGCTTCACGGTGAAGACCTTCGCGCCGTTGTTTTCGGTGAGTGAATACTCGCCCGAATCGTCGCGGCGCACGATGTTACGCTGCACGTTGCTGCTGGTCGATGCACTGCTGCGGCTCTCGCTTTCTGCTGCAGGGCGCCCTTGTGGACGATGCTGCGGATTGCCGGGCCGACGGTCACTGTCACGACGGTCGCCATCGTGGTCAAACTGAGGCGCGGGGCGATCCTTGGGACCGCGCGACCAGTCCTGGAACTGTTCCTGGAATTGCTTCATGCCATCGCGGAAGCGCTCAGCCTGCTCGCGCATCTCGCGTCCGAGACGCTCACCATCGCGGCCTGAGAACATGTTGTCCCAGGGAGCGAACCCGGTGCGCGGCATCTCGCGTTCGAAGGCCACGGGCATCATCTTCTCGCCCACCTTGACGCTGACCTTTTGGTCGGCTCCGGCGCGCTTGATGGTGAAGGTGATTTCGGTGTCCTTCTTTTCAGCGCGAACGAGGGCGGAGAGCTGATCCTGATTGACGAGCTTCTGATCGCCGAGGAGGACGAGAACGTCGTGCTGCTTGAGCCCGGCTGTCGCGGCTGGGCTGTCGGGCATGACTTCCTCCACCATCAAACCGAAGCCTGGGGCGAGGCCGGTGTGGGCACGCACTTCCTCGGACAGCGGGTGGGTGAAGACGCCGATGAAGGAGGCCGGCTTCATCTCGGGCTTGGGTCCGCGCTGCTCCAGTCCGCCCCTGTCGCCGCGTTCACGATCCGAGCGTTCGCCTTCCGGGCGTGGTGGGCGCGGGCGTTCCGGGTTCTCGCTGCGGGGTTCGGCGGGCTTGACCGTTTCGGCGGCAGGCTTGGGTGCTGCGTTCTCCTGGGCCTGGGCGCTGCCCTGATGAAGGGCAAGGCCGCAGACCGCGAGCAAGGTGGAGATGGACTGAGGTTTCATGGCTGGCAAGTGGGGTGTGAATTAGGTTGTTAGGCAGCGCTGGAGCCACGGCCACGCTCTTCGGGAGGGCGTTGGCCTTCGCGTCCTGGATTGGGTGCGTCATGACGACCTTCAGGGCGGCGGTCGCCATCGGGGCGTCCACCCTGGGGTGCGGGGCCGCGTCCTTGTGGGGCGGGACTACGTTGAGCTTCAGGTCCACGGCGATCCTGATCGGGACGGCGCATGCCTTCGCCACGGGGACCATCACCATCAGGCCGACGTTGCGGAGCACCACGGAAGTCCCCACGACGGTCGTTTTCGGGACCGCGAAACTCGGGTTTGCGGGGGCCATTCTCAGGACGAGGGCCGTGGCGCATGTCGTGTCCTCCGGGCGGACGACCTTGGTCACGTCCACCAGCGAATGGCGGGTGCTGTGGGCCGAAACCTCTGCCACGCCCTTGATCGCGATCTCCGTCACGACGTGGTTCGGGGCGACCTTGCGGAGGGCCAAACCGGCGACCTTCATCGCCACGACGGGGTCCGTCAAAGCGTGGACCATCAAAACGAGGTCCCTGAGGGGCTTGCGCGCCTAGGTTGCCAAGCTCGCGACCAGGGCCGCGATGATGGCGGCCGTGGGCCTGGGGGCCGCGACCACGACGATGACTATCAGCCATTCGGGGTCCGCCTTCGCCATGTCCTGGGCCGCGCTGGGCTCCAGGTTGTGGACCAAGATGCGGCTGCTCGGGACGATTCATGTCACGCGAAGGTCCCCGTGAGTTCTCTGGGCCGCGTGCTTGATGTTGCTCGCGGGAGTCGGGCTTGCGACCTTCGGGACGATGCTGATCGCGGGGCTGGCCGCGCTCGTCGCCACGGGGGCTACCTTCAGGACGCCCCTGGGGACGGCCTTGATCGGGATGATCTCCACGACGGGGCTCGCCTTCGCGTCGAGGACTGTCGGTTTCAGGTCGGCGCTCGCCGTGTGGCGGATTGGCTCCGCGTTGATCGGGGCGAGGGGTTCCGGCTTCGGGATTCGGACGATCACCTTCGGGACGAGGGCGTGGCTGGTCGGCCTTGGGTTCTGCTGGACGCACGGTCTCGGGCGGTGGCGGTGGACCGGGCTGCGGCGTTTCCTGGGCACTCACGGCGCTCAGGCTGAGGCCACAGGAGGCCAGGAGAAGGGACAGGATCTTGGATTTCATAGGTTTCGGGATGGCACGGGCTTCAGAGGACGGGGAGGTCTGAAAGGGGACTACTGGAACTTCACGGGCAGGGCGACGGACTCGATCTGGGGCGTTTCGATGATGTATTCGGCACCGTCGCGGGGATCGATCCAGCGATAGCGCTCGACGGTGCGCACTTGCATCTGGCGCTGGGGATTATCCGGGGTGACAAAGCGGATGCCCTGGTCCTCCACGCCCACCCACTCACGAGTGGTGCTCACGGGCATGATGGCATCAGGCGGCAGGGTGTTGCCCGACTTACCAGAGGCCAAGGTGGAACCATGGGGGCTGATGGCTGCGCCTTGAGGCAGGGCGAGCATGACCACCACGGCGGCGGCAGCTCCCGCACCTGCCCAGAAGGCGGCGGAGGCCCAGGTCATCGGCTTGCGATGCTGTGCTGGCAGAGGGGTGGCAGTCTCGGCGGCTTCGCGGAACATGGCGGCGAGAGCGAGATCGTGCTTCACACGATCAGTCAGCTCGGCGGACGGAGCCGCTGGCGTCATCGTGCGCAACAGGTGTTCGAGGTTGGCATCGTTCATGGCGGTGGGCAGGGTTTGAAAAAGGAGGTGGTTAAGCCGTCGCAGGAGCCGGGGCAGCGCCCAGGTCCTCGCGATGCGGTGCCAGCACGCGGTGGAGGTTGGTGAGGGCATAGCGGTAGCGGGAAGCGACTGTGTTGGTGGTCTCGCCCGTCGCTTTGGCGATTTCAGCGTAAGTGAGTCCGCCCCAGATGCGCAGGGTGACGACCTCGCGCTGATCGGCGGGAAGGCTGAGCACGGCGCGCTCGAGGAGTTGCCGGTTCTCACGGTCCTCGACCGGAGGATCGAAGTAGGGCTTGTCGCCCTCGGGCATGGACAAGTCGGAGGCGAGTTCGCGCTTGGCGCGGCGCACATCGCTTTTTCTCACATCAAGGGAGATGGACCGGACGGCGGCGTAGAGCAGTGGAATGTGCTCGCGATTGCCGCCTGGATTCTTCTGCCACCAGCGGACGAAGGCCATCTGCACCACGTCCTCGGCGTCCGCCGCAGTGGCGGTCCATTGGCGGGCGTAGAGCAGGAGCTTGGGGGCCAGCTCCTGGAAGCAGCGTTGCCAGTCGTTGTTAGTGTCGTCGGCCTTCATGGCTAGGAGAGAGGGGGCGAAAGCGGGGCTTTCCACCGGGCCTAACGACACAGCGCGAACACTTTGTGTGTGAACGCCGAAAAAGTTTATTCGATCAGGCGGCGGGCGGCTCCTTTTTGAACATGCCAGCGATGGCTTTGAACGGCCAGGTGATCGCCACGATGAGCCCGCCAACGATGGCGGCGAAGATCTCCATCGGCAGCAGTGCGATGCGAAGCAAAGGCAGCAGCGCCTTCCGCAGGCCTTCCTTCTGGGAATACAGGATACTCAAGGCAGTGAGGGCGACGATGCCAATGAACTTCACCACCTTGTCGAAGTGAACGTGCAGTTGAAGCTCGACCAGCAATAACAAACCAACGTATCCAACAAGCAGGAAGGCTGTGTGCTCCAGAATCGGGAACTTCTCGATCATCTTCACCGCGTAGCCCGCAATCAATCGCAAGCTGATGATGCCAATCGTGACGCCCACGTAAACGGGCCACAGCTTGTCCGGGCTGAGCGCGATGGCGGCCACCACATTGTCCACGCTCAAGCTCAAGTCCATCAGCGCGATCATCGTGATCGTGCCCGCGAAAGTGCGATGATGCACATTCATTGCCTCGCCCTCGTCTTCCGCCGCTTCCTTCTGGCCAGCGAAGTGGGCGCACATCAGCCACACTAAATACAGAGCGCCTGCCAGCTTGATCCATGGATTGTGAATGATCCAGCCAGCAACCAACAAGGCGATCACGCGAAACCCATAGGCACCGATGTAGCCGATATTCATCGCCACCCGGCGCTTCTTCTCGTCCAGGTGCGATGCCATGGCTGCGATGGCCAGCGCATTGTCCACCGAGAGCAAGCCCTCAATAACAATCAGCCCCACGATGACGGGCAGCGCCTCACGGATCGCAGGCAGTATGTCGGCAGCAGCAAAGAAGAAGTCGGAAAACATGGGGCGCTATGCTCCCAAGTATGCCGCCACTGTCCAGCGCGAAGCCCGCATTCGATGCGGACTACATCTGACCGGCGTAATCTGGAGCCTGTCCGAAGCGCATGGCCTGCGTGGGCAGAGGCGGCGGCATCATTTGCGTGATACCACCTTTGCCCAGACCCTTGGTGCCTGAGACCTGGGCGAAAGCGTAAGCCAGGGCTGCATTGAGTTCTTCCAGAGTCGCCTTTTCCAGTTGGGGCGAAAGCGGATCAACTGTCTGCATCGGAGCCTGCGGTGCCGGAGCAAAGACAGGGTTCGGGTTCATCACCGATGCCGAGGAAACTGGTGATGGCTGCATCGGCACGGGAGACTGCATTATCGGTGGCAACACCGTGGCTGCTGATGGTGGCGGCGCTCCGTTCAGCATGGACTCCACAATCGACACCGGCTTTGAAATTGGGCGCGTGCTCACTGGCGCAGGCTGAGGGGGCATTTCGGGATGCCCTTCCTTCGATGGCCACAGAATCTGGGTCATGATGGGGCCTGATGGAGCGCGTTGAGCAGTGGCAGGGAAGGGGATCTGAGCCTGAGCTACGGATTCGGGCATTCGCACAGGCTGCACCATGGCTGACATCGCAGGCATCTGGGTCTGCATCCGTGCTTCGACGCGGGACAAGGCCTCACGCAACGAAGCGATCTCGCGGTTGTGGGCCTCGAAGGCCACCAACACGGAATCGAGGGTCTCCTGCAATCGAAGGGCCGCCGAACCCGCTTGGGACTTGAGTTTCGCGAGGATGTCAGCGGGGGCGTGAGAGGCAGGGCCGGACGGTGGAGCGGAGAGGGCGGTCATGGGAAAGTGAAGTGTCCTAAACTTTCATATAAATACCATAATCCATCAAACTGTTTGTTTTGGTTTTTATAAGGCTAAGCCGATTCCTGCCTTCCCTGTGTGCCCAGGTCGCCATGATTCGAGTCGCTCCAGCCCAGTCACCTTGGTGGTCAGCGTGCGATCATTCTCTCCAGCATTGAGGTTTTAGGGCGTGTCTTTCAGAATGCGTTCCATGGCCAACACGTTCACCTCGCTGCATTTCCACATCGTGTTCTCCACCAAGAACCGCGACCGCTGGATTCGTCCCGAGAT
>CAUJJC010000058.1 GCA_963204975.1 Verrucomicrobiota bacterium
CGCTGCCGAGACCATACGTGAGCCAGGAGCCGAGCGTTGGCCGTCCGCCGGTGATGGTGCCATTGATGAGGGCGTAGATGGACTGGCCGTGATTGTTCACGCCCGTGCGCATGGAGCGGATGAGCGTCATCTCGTCGGCGATGCTGCCCATGTAGGACACCAGTTCGCTCATCTCGATGCCGCTCTGGCCGTGCTTCTTGAACTTCCACTGCGGTCCCATCACCTCGCGGCTGGCACCTGCGGCATCGTCATACTTCACCTCGCCGGGGAAGTTCTTGCCGTCGAGCTTCACAAGTTCGGGCTTGGGCTCGAAGAGGTCGATATGGCTGGGCCCGCCCTGCATGAACATGGAGATCATCGCCTTGGCCTTGCCGAACGAAGGCGCGGGCTTGGGCGTCATGTCGTAGTGCGCGCCTTTGAGCAGTTCGGTCGTGGCGAACGCGCCCTGCTCGCGAAGCAGAGTGGCGAGCGCGATCGTGCCCATGCCATAGGAGCTGTTGAGGAAGTGTCGGCGAGAGAGCATGGAAAAAGATGAAGGATGAAGGATGAAAACCGGAGTGCGTGGGTGTGATACGGCGCTGGGGAGGGTATTCTTGTGGGTGTGAGAAGCGTTGCAAACGTCACGATCCTCGTCCAGAAACGCGGGCCATGAGATTCACGCTTTGCCTCAGCCTTCTGCTTTCCTTGTCAGCGGTTCGCGCCGTCGATCACGATGTTGTCATCTACGGCGGCACCTGTGCGGCTGTCACCGCCGCAGTGCAGGCTAAGAAAATGGGCAAGAGCGTCATCATCGTCTCGCCGGACAAGCATCTGGGCGGCCTGAGCAGCGGCGGGCTCGGCTTTACCGACACAGGCAACAAGGCGGTCATCGGCGGCCTGGCGCGCGAGTTCTACCATCGCATCTACCTGCATTACCAGAAGCCGGAGTCGTGGAAGCAGCAGAAGCAATCGGAGTATGGCAACAAAGGCCAGGGCACACCCGCGATGGATGGCGAGAATCGCACCATGTGGATCTTTGAGCCGCACGCGGCTGAGCAGGTCTTCGAGGACTTCATCAAGGAGAACAGCATCGAGGTCGTGCGCGATGAATGGTTGGATCGTGCCAAGGGCGTGGAGAAGTCCGGTGATCGCATCTTCTCTATCACCACGCTGAGCGGGAAGAAGTATGCGGGGAAGATGTTCATCGACGCCACCTATGAAGGCGATCTCATGGCCGCAGCGGGTGTCGATTATCACGTCGGGCGCGAAGCGAACAGCGTCTATGGCGAGGAGCACAACGGCGTGCAGGTGGGCGTGCTGCATCACGGGCACCACTTTGGCAAAGTGAAACCTCCGATCAGTCCCTACAAGGTGCCTGGCGATCCGAAGAGCGGTGTGTTGCCGCGCGTGAGCACGGAGTTTGTCGGGAACTTCGGCGAGGGTGACAAGCGTGTGCAGGCCTATTGCTTCCGCTCCTGCTACACGAACGTGCCGGAGAATCGCATTCCGTTCCCGAAGCCCGAGGGTTACGATGCCGGGCAATACGAGATCCTGCTGCGCGTGCTGAACACGGGCTGGCCTGATTTTTTCGAGAAGTTCGATCCGATCCCGAACCACAAGACGGACACGAACAACCATGGGCCTTTCAGCTTCGACAATATCGGCATGAACTACGATTACCCCGAGGCGAGCTATGAACGGCGCAAAGAGATCATCGCCGAGCATCGCACGTATCAGCAGGGCTTGCTCTGGTTCGTGGCGAACGATCCAAGAGTGCCCAAGAAGGTGCAGGATGAACTATGCGAGTGGGGTCTGCCGAAGGATGAGTTCACCGACAATGGCAACTGGTCGCACCAGCTTTACATCCGCGAGGCGCGCCGCATGATCGGCCACTATGTGATGACGGAGAACGAGCTGCGCAAAAAGAAGCCCACGCCGGACTCGGTGGGCATGGGTAGCTACACGATCGACAGCCACAACGTGCAGCGCTACATCACTCCCGAAGGCTATGTGCAGAACGAGGGGGACATCGGCGTGAGCACGAATGGTCCGTATGAGATCGCGTATGGCTCGCTGGTGCCGAAGAAGGGCCAGGGCAGCAACTTGCTCGTGCCCGTAGCGATGTCCGCGAGTCACATCGCGTATGGCTCGATCCGCATGGAGCCGGTCTTCATGATCCTGGGCCAGAGCGCCGCCACGGCTGCCGCGATGGCCATTGATGAGAAGTGCGTGGTGCAGGACGTGCCGTATTCCGAGCTGCGCCAGCGTCTGCTGGATGGTGGTCAGATCCTGAACTACGCGGGACCCAAATCATCGAAGGGCGTCGATATGAAGTCGCTCAAAGGCACGGTGCTCGATGACTCGCAAGCGAAGCAGACTGGACATTGGACCGAGAGCGGCGCTGCGAAGAAATTCATTGGCGACGGCTACATTCACGATGGCAATGCGAGCAAGGGTGAGATGACTCTGACATTTGTCACCGCACTGCCCAAGCCTGGCAAGTATGAGGTGCGCCTCGCCTACGCGCCGAACAATAATCGTGCCACCAACGTGCCCGTGACCATCAGGCACGCCAGTGGCGAAGCGACGGTGACAGTGAACGAACGCAAGCCCGCGCCACTGGACGATTTGTTCATCTCGCTTGGCAGCTTTGAGTTCGGTAGCGAGGCATCAGTGACGATCTCGAACACCGGCACCGACGGCCATGTGGTCGTGGATGGCGTCCAGTTCATTGCCGAGTGAGTTGTCTTCAGATCATGCTCGGCGGCTCCATCTCGTTCGGTGTGCCGCAGGCGGGGCACTGGCTGAGCGAGTTCGATTCGGCTTCGTAGCGCACACCGCAGATGCGGCAGGTGAAGACGTCCTGAAGCCTCTTCTTCTCGGCCCGTCTGACTCGGGTGACCGTCACGAACCAAGTGAGAGAGACTAGCCCGATGCCGAGCACCAGACAGAACAGCACGAGCTGGCTGATGGTGACTTCAATCATGGTGAGGCGGGTTGGGCTTCGCGCCAGACGAACTGGACCACCCCCCATTCGAGCGTGCTGGTGGCTGAGGGTTTGAAATGAAGCTGCTGCAACTGATCGCGGATGGTTTTGAATTGAGCGATGGTCTCGGGCTGCGATGCGGGGTCCTGTAGCGGGAGGACGAATTCGACTGCACCCGCAGGTGTGACGGCGATGCGATAAGCGCTGCCACCCGCCGTGGCGAAAGTGGGATCAGTGATGGCAATCGAGCGGATGATCTCCCGATTCTTGAAGCCTTCAGTCACGATGGGCTGCAGCGATTGGCGGGCGATGGGCTCGGGGTTGGTCTTGGAAAGCTCGGCACTGGGCACTGGTGGTAGTGGAACGAGGTTAGGCTGGAAAAGCCGTGGCACGGAGGGAGCAGAGGTCGAGGTGTCGATGAAATCGCGAGCCCGAAATGTGTGGCCTTTGAAGCTCGGTGTGAAGACGGGGCTGTGCTGTGCGAGCTGTGAAACGCCGTCGTCGGAGCCGCGGAGCAACTGGAAGTCGCGATCACTCACCATGTCCAGAATTGGTCGTGCGGCAGGGGAGGAACGATCAAGCAAAAGGATGCGCTGGGGCGAGAGCGAGCGCTGGCGTGAGGTGGGATAGACGACCTGAAACAATAGTGTGATGGCCGTGAGGAAGAGCAGGCTGGCGATGGCGAACATCAGCAGGCTGGCTCCGCGTCGCTCTCGAACGAACCAGGTGAAGATGAGGTTTTCCTCCGCCATGGTCCTAGTTGTCGCCTTCCTTCGGAGTGGTGGCATGAGCGATGTCAAAGCCGAGGCTGAGCGCGAGCTGGCTGATCTCCATCACACGTCCGTAAGGGGCGCGGACATCGCCGTGGACGATGGCCCGCTTTTGCCCAGGGCGCTCGTTTTCGAGGGCTTGCCGGAGTTCGGCGAGCGTGACTTCCCGACCGTCATAGTAGAGGGCCGCATCAGGACCCGCTGGAATGGTGATGATGTGCGCCTGCTCGAAGCCCGAGAGCTTTCCGGCGGTTTCCGGGAGCACGACGGACACGCCGCTTTGAACGATGAAGCTGGAACCGAGGAAGAAGAAAATCACCAACAGCAGCACCGTGTTGAGCAACGGAGCGATGTAGAGCGCTGGCCCACTGGGGGGCAGGTGACTGACGAGCTTCATGGCCTCATTCAACCCGAGTGGCTGCGGAGGTCAAGACTTGCCACGATTGCGGGACCCGCCTGCGGCTTTGAGCGCAGGAGTGGCTTCGATGATGTTCGAAGGAGGGGCCGCAGCTTCGGGACTGAATTGAAGGATGCTCCGATCTTCACGGGAGTCCTCGATGAGGTTGGTGATCTCCACGCCCGCGCGCTCGAGGTCGTGCATCAAGTGCCGGGCCTTGGCGGACAGGAAGGCGTAGAAAAGGAAGGCAGGAATGGCCACCGCGATGCCCATGCCGGAGGTAATCAAACTCTGATACACGCCGCGTGCGACATCAGCTGGGGTGGCCACACCATTGGCGGCGGAGAGATTCGTGAAGCTATCGAGTAGGCCGATGATGGTGCCGAGCAAGCCGATGAGCGGGGCTCCGTGAGCGATGGCATGCAGGATGCTCAGGTAGCGCTCCAGGCGGGGAACTTCGAGCTGGCCGGCCTCCTGGACGATTTCCTTCAACTGCTCGCGCGGGGCGTGATGGCGCAGCAGGGCGGCGTGCAGCACTCGGCCAACGGGCACCCGTGTGGCGACGCATTCCTGAAGTGCCTCAGCAAAGTTTTTGCGGCGAATCAAACTCGCCAGACCGGCCATGAATTCCGGCAGGTTCATCGTGGCCCGATGGAAGTATGCCAGACGCTCCAGGAAGACTCCCGCTGCCAGGACGAGGCAGCCGAGAAGCAACCAGATGAGCGGTCCACCTTTGGAAATCAGTTCTGGCATCGGGAAGGAAGAAAAGCGCTGGGTTTGACTAGCTGAGCGGGGGAGGGCGAGAGTAGCCCTGGGTGAGGCGGCTTGGCAATCAGGAATTGAGGCCTTGAGTAGCAGTCTGCGGGCCGGAAATGGCC
>CAUJJC010000059.1 GCA_963204975.1 Verrucomicrobiota bacterium
TGCGCGATCACATCCGCCTCAACCAACTGGAAGGTATTGTCGAGATCGTGCCCGTGGCTGTCACTGACCGTGAAGGGGAGGCAAGCCTGACACTCGATAGCTTGCAGTCCCATGTCTCGGACACGGGATCGGTGAAGATCAAGACGGACACGCTCGACCGCATCGCGGGCGATGGTGCATGGGATCTGATGTTGATCGACGTGGAAGGCTTTGAAGAAGTCGTGCTTCGAGGCGGGCCGTCGCTGCTTGGTGACTCGAAACGCAAGCCTTCGGTGATCGTGATTGAAGTGCATCCCTATGCCTGGGATTCCGTGGGCACCACGTCTGCAAGTCTGCTCGAACGCTTGACCAACGCCGGGTATCGGGTGGTCGATCTCAATGGGCAACCGGTCACCGCGATTCGTGACTACGGTCACATCGTGGCGATGCGCGATTAGTTGCTTTTCATGTCTCGACCCTACGTCCATGCACGCCTGCCCCGCTCGGGCCTGGGCAACAAGCTCTTCGTGTGGGCGCGTGCGTTGGTGTTTGCGCGGCATCATGGGCTTCCATTGGTCGTGACAGGCTGGTGCACGCCGCGTTGGAGGGCCTTGTTGAAGGGTGAAGATGCACGCATCTATTGGAACTACTTCACGCCATGGAACGAGCTGCCAGCGAGTCAGCGCAGCCGGGCAAGAGTGGTAAGCGAGCCCTCGCTTGATGCGGTGCTGCCGGGTGATGCCACGGTGTATGAGTTCTCCGAGATGCCGCATTGGAAGACTTGCTTTGAGGGGTTGCGAGAGCATCGGGAGTTGATTCGCAGCGAGTTGTTCGGTCATCTCACGGCGGCACGTCGGCGTGAGATTGCCGCCGTTTCCAGGCCAATGATTTGCCTCCAGATTCGCATGGGGGACTTCAGGGCCTTGAAGGCGCATGAGCAGTTCAGCCAGGTGGGCGGTGTTCGCACGCCCTTGGACTACTTCCGCCAGTGGATCGAAGACCTCCGTGCGGTGCAGGGATCTGACCTAGCGGTGACGATTGTCAGTGATGGCAGTGCGCAGGAACTGGCCCCCTTGCTAGCCATGCCGAATGTCACCCACACGCCAGGACGCTCAGGGCTGGCTGATTTGATTCTGATGGCTGACAGTCGTCTGCTGGTGTGCTCGGCTGGCAGCACCTTCAGTGAATGGGGCGGGTTCCTGGGTGATCCGGTGTTGATCCATCATCCTGATCACATGCATTACTTCTGCCGGCCTGAGGCTGATCGCGTTCGGGTGTTTGAGGGTGCGGCTGCACCTGGGGCGATTGACGTGTGGCCGGAATTGTTGCGGAACAACGTTGAGGCACTGGGCAGAACCGATCAGCCTCCGGATTCATCGTTGAAGCCGGGCACCCATGTGATGCATGTGCCCTTCGGCTACTTCCCGGATCAATGCGGTGGCACCGAGGTCTATGTGGCGGCGCTTTGCCGGGAGCTGAGTGCGATGGGTGTCCAGAATACGGTGGCCGCACCGGGAGAGAAGGCGGCGGCCTACGCTCACGAAGGCATTCAGGTGCGGCGCTTTGGGATTGATCCTCAGCCGACATTCGAGTCGATCAACGTGCGAGGTGACGAGGTGGCGGCGCGGTCGTTTGCCGGTGTCTTGGATGAGGTAAAGCCAGACGCGATTCACTTCCATGCGCACAGTCCGGCGGTCTCGATGCATTTGCTCAAGGAAGCCCGACGGCGGGGCTTGAAAACGATCTTCACCTATCACACGCCGACGGCGAGCTGCCGACGCGGAACGCTGATGCGCTGGGGCACGGAGTCATGCGAGGGGGAGATGAGGGATGCCTTGTGCGCAGCGTGTCATTTGCATTCGCTTAACACTCCAAAGGCCGTGGCGATGGCTTCGGCAGCGCTGTCGCCAGTGACGCGGATTTGCGCCGGAGCATTGCCCGCCCAAGCGCGCTGGCAGTTCCCATTGCGCTCGCAACCACTCACGGCGCAACGTCATTCGCAGGTGCGGCAGTGGTTCGCGGGCATGGACTGCATCATCGCGTTGTGCGGGTGGACCGAGCATCTCTTGCAACTCAATGGCGTGCCCCGGTTCAAGGTGCGCAAGGTGAGACATGGACTGACGCAATCGCCCTCTGTGCCCGAGGGTGCCAGGAGCCCTTCAGCGAGGGCAGTGCCCAAGTTGATTTTTCTCGGTAGGCTCGACCCGAACAAGGGCGTGCATCTCATTCTGGATGCGCTGGCACTGTGTCCTGATCTCAAGCTGGAGATCGATCTCTACACGGTGATCGACGCTGTGCCGGGCCCCTACGTGCGTAGCATTCTGGAACGATTGAATCACGAAAAGCGTGCAAGGGTGTGTGCTCCTGTCAAAGCCTCGGAAGTGATCGAGACATTGAAAGGCTATGATGGTTTGCTGGTGCCTTCACAATGGATGGAGACGGGACCGCTTGTGGTGCTGGAGGCTTTCGCTGCGGGAGTGCCGGTGGTGGGCTCGGACCTCGGAGGCATCGCCGAGTGGGTGACGCACGAGCGGGATGGACTACTGGTGACGGAGAACTCCGCGAGTGGCTGGGCTCAAGCGTTGCGCCGCCTAGTGAGTGAGCCGGGATTACTGCCGAAGTTGCGAGCGGGCATTCGTCCGCCGCGCTCAATGCGCGAGGTGGCGGAAGAGGTGCGGGCGGTCTATGAAGAACTGCTGCCTGCCACCTGAGGCTGCGTGCGAAATTTGCCATGAAATACCTGACCCGAGCCCTGGAATACCTGCGCGAGTGTCTCTTCTGCCTGAGGGCAGGGGCGACACTGAGGGACAAGCTCACGCTTGCAGCGGCGACGCTGATGTTCCACTTCGACAAGCGCAATGGCCAGCAGGCCCGGCTCATTGAGGCCACCGTCAAGATTGGAGCGCTGCGCCCGTCGCTGCGGTTGCGTGATTCGGGTGGTGACATGTTCATCTTCCACGAAGTGCTCAACGATCAGGTCTATCATGTGAAGCCGGAGTGGGTGCGCTGCGAGCCGAAAGTGGTGGTCGATCTCGGTGCGAATGTGGGTCTGGCTTCGCTCTCGCTCGCAGCTCAATTTCCGCAGGCACGCATCATCGCGGTCGAGCCTCACCCGGAGACGGCAGCGGTGCTGCGGCACAACCTCGCTTGCCTTGGCGACCGCGCGAAGGTCTGGGAGGCGGCGGTTTCCGATCAGGCAGGCACGATGCGCTTGAGCCTGGCCAACGAGAACTACAACGCGAGTCTGGTGCGCGAGAGCGAGCATGGCGTGGACGTGCGGGTGGTGACGATGACTGATGTGCTCTCGGCGGAGGGTGTGGATCGCATTGATGTGATGAAGATCGACATCGAAGGCGCGGAGAAGATGCTGCTCTCCGGCTCGCCCGAATGGCTAAAGCGAGTGGACCTCATTTTGATCGAGCTGCACGGCGACTATGGCTTTGCAGAATTGAAGCGCGACCTGATCCCGGCAGGTCTGACGGTAGAGGAACAAGGAAGTGCCCAGGGCATGGCCCGACGCCTGGGCGCATGATTGAGAGGCGAGTGATGTATTGTGATTTCTGAAACCCCACCCTTGCCGACTGTGCCCGTGTCCGTGGCCATTCCGGCGTATCGAAACGAGACAGGACTGGCGAAAACACTGGAGCGAATCTTTGCCTGCCTGCCCTTGCCGCAGGAGGTGCTGATTCACTTCGATGGTGGCTGGGAACCTTCGCGAGACTTCAGTGCGGACACGCCAGTGCCCGTGCGGCTGTTTCACAGCAGCGCGAACCTGGGACCCGGCGGCGGACGTGACGCGTTGTTTCGCCAGGCGAAGTGCGAGATCGTTTGCAGCTTCGATGATGACTCCTGGCCGATTGATGCTGATTACTTCCAGCATGCCCTGGCGATCATGGAGGCCTTTCCGCAAGCAGGCGTGATCTCGCCCGCCGTTTACCTTCGTGAGAAGCCCGTGCTGCCAAGGCTGCCCGAAGTGAGTGAGGGTGTTTCTTTCGAAGGCAGTGCGTCGATCACTCGCATGAGTGTCTATTTGAAAGTGCCTGGTTACGTGCCCGTGGCCAAGGCCTATGGAGTGGAGGAGGTAGATCTGTCTCTCCAAGTTCACACAGCGGGCTACCTGGTGATGCACTGCCCCTGGTTACGTGCCTGGCATGATCGTCCGTATGCGGACAATGAGCACAGCACGCTGCCCTGGATTCGCAATGAGGTGCTGCTCGCCTACCTGCGCTACCCTCGATGGTTTCAGCCCTGGGGCTGGCTACGGGCGGTGCGGCATGTGATCAATCACTACTCCCCAGGGCGGCTCGGCACTCTTCTGCGCGCCCTGGCTAGCAGCTTTGCCTTTTGTGCCGAACACGCGAAGCATGTGCATCGCTATCGGTTCAGTGAAATCTGGAAGCATCGCAGCACTCCCCCCCGGCGATGGACGCTGCGCTCCGAAGGTGAGGCGATCAAAGTGGAGCCCGCCCCTCGCTCGCGGCGCATCCTCTACATTCAATACACGAACCCTGCGGCCTATCCGCCACTCCAGCACAGCTCGCAGATTCTGGCTTCCGCCGGTTGGGAGGTCGAGTTCTATGGAGTGGCAGGTCGCGGCGCGGCACCGCTGGCCTTCCCACCATTTCCGCGTATTCGCGTTCACCAAGTAGAGTGGTGCCCGCCGGGCTTCCGGCAGAAGCTGCACTACTTGCGGTTTATTTTGGGTGCGGGCTGGCGTGCGTGGAAGTTCAAGCCCGACTGGATCTATGCCTCGGATGCGCTCTCGGCCAATCCGGCGCGATTCGCCCGTTGGATGTCAGGAGCGCGCGTGGTGTATCACGAGCACGACACGCCTTTGCCCTTGAAGGGAGCGATCAACACTGGCTTTGCCCGTTACGCAGATCGGTGCCGTCGCAAGGTGGGCACGAATGCCGATGTGATCGTGCTGCCGAACGAGCAGCGATTGAAGGCCTTCGTGCAGGACCTTCAGCCCCAGGGACAAACTTTCTGCGTGTGGAATTGTCCGACGATTCATGATGTGCCGGAGGTGCCCGCAGAACGTCCCGACACGGCACCTCTGCGAGTGATTTACCATGGCACGATCGTGCCCGAGAGATTCCCATCGTCGATTTTGACGGCTCTGGCGAATAGCCCGGAGACGGTGATGATTCGCCTGATCGGCTACGAAACGCCAGGGTCGCGGGGTTATGTGGATCATTTGCTGGCGGAGGCCAGGAGGCTGGGGGTCGCGCATCGCTTCGAGTCCCTGGGCAGTCTCACGCATCGGTCGGAGTTGATGCTCCGCTCGGGCGAGTGCGATGTGGGTCTGTCGATGCTGGCGATCACTCCCTCGGATATCAACATGCAGCACATGGCCGGTGCATCGAACAAGCCCTTCGATTACGCCTCTCAAGGCCTGGCGATCGTGGTATCGCGCGATCCAGAGTGGGAGGAGTTGTTTGTGAAATCCGGCTGCGCCATCGCTTGCGAACATGGCAACCCTGAGGAGCTGACCCGGCTCTTCCAATGGATGGCCACGCATCGAGATGAAGTCCGTGCGATGGGCCGTCGCGGCATGGAACTCGTCTCCACCACCTGGAACTACGAAGCCCAGTTCCAGCCGCTCTTTGACTATCTGCACACCTCTCCCCACACAACTCAGCCCCACCCGAAGAGCCTATGATGAAGCGTGATCACAAACAAATGTTCTACTCGCTCTGCGGACCGCTGATGCGATTGAACGGCGTGTTCTATCGTGCCTTCCGCGCACCATCCGAGGGCACTGTGAAAGTCCATCTTGGACCCGGTCAATCGAACTACCTCGATGGCTGGGTGAATGTGGATGCCAACATGTTCACCGGGAAGTGCGATGTGTGGGCCGACCTGCGTTACCCGCTGCCCTTCCGTGATGGCACTGTCGATGTGATTTACTCGCACCACGTCATCGAGCATCTGCCTGATCTTCCTGGGCACTTCGCCGAGATGTTCCGTGCGCTCAAACCGGGTGGCGTATTCCGCATTGGCGGTCCCAATGGCGACTCCGCAATCCGCAAGTTCGTCGAGGGTGACTCGGCATGGTTCAGCGACTTCCCCGACAAGCGCACGAGCCTGGGCGGACGCTTTGAGAACTTCATCTTTTGCCGTCAGGAGCACCTCACCATCCTCACCTTTTCCTTCCTTGAGGAACTCCTGAGCGAAGCCGGGTTCGTTGACCTCGTGGTGCGCCAGCCGTGCAAGGACACGGGCATCCCGCAGTTCATTGATTCGGCTCTCCTGGGCAAGGAATGGGAATCCA
>CAUJJC010000060.1 GCA_963204975.1 Verrucomicrobiota bacterium
GGCACGGGATTCCTGAATCTCACGCCGCAGCAGTTCGCCGCGCAGCATCCGAATCCCGCCAGCGGCAAAACAGGACTCAGCACGGATCTCGATGCCCTCGCGGCCTATGTTTCGTCTTTGACCCCCGCCCACACGCCGCGCAGTCCGCAGCGTAATGCGAACGGCACCTTCACCGCGGCCGCCGTGCGTGGTCAGGCCGTGTTTGCCGCGCAAAACTGCGCCTCATGCCACAGCGGCAGCGCCTTCACGAATAGCACGCTTATGAATGTGGGAACACAGTCGGCGCTCAGCGGTTCGCGCCTCGGTGTGACGCTGCCAGGCATCGACACACCCACGCTGCACGGCCTGCATTCCACGCGTGTCTATCTGCATCACGGTCAGGCCGAGACGCTCGGCGGGGTCTTCAGCTATTCCGGAGGAAACTGGCTACCGGGAGCCACGGGCACCTTCTTGGGCGATAACACCAGCGTCTTCAGCGATGACCCGACACAAGGCGGTGGAGGCTTCAATCGCGGCTACTTCAACGGTGCAGCGGCCTACATCGGCGGCACGGAAAATGTCTCCGGCGTGCGCTTTGCGAATGTCGATGGTGGCAGCGGAGGCTCGGCACGGATCGCCATGCGCTACATCAAGCAATACGCTGGCGGCACCGCCACGCTCCGCATCAATGGCGCGTCGCAGACGATCATCGTGGAGCGGCAGTTCCCGGACAACTCGTGGCAGACCAGCGGCTGGCTCTGGCTCACGGTCGATGCCACGCTGAATGCAGGCACGACAAACACCCTCGAAGTCATCCGGGGCAATGGCGACCTAATCGTGAATGGTTTGCTCGTCGCGAATGCCACGCAGCTCGCCATCGCGCAGCCGCATCGCCTCGTGCAAAGCCTGCCGAGCGGTGATCGCAGCGATTTGCTCGACTATTTGACGCAACTCGACGGCCGCGATGCCAATGGCGTGCCGCTCGCTCCACCGACCGCGCCTTCACCGCAGGCTCCCGGCATCGTCAGCGAGCCGCAGAGCCTCACGTTGGCTGAAGGCAATGCGCTACACTTCGTCGTCGCCGTCAGCGGCACCGGACCCTTCACCTATGCATGGCGTCGCGGCATCACGGTCGTCGGCACCAACAGCGCCGAGTTGCAAATCGCGTCCGTGAGCCTCGCCGATGCCGGCAGCTACACCTGCACCATCACGAATGCGCATGGCGATGTCTCCACCACACCCGCCGTGGTCACGGTGAATCCGCCGCTCAGCATCACGACGACCACTTTGCCCGCCGGCACTGCAAGCCTGCCCTACAACGCCTCGCTCGCGGCCAGCGGCGGCATTTCTACCCGCACCTGGAGCCTCGAAAGCGGCCTGTTGCCTCCTGGAATAACGCTTTCAGCCAGCGGCGTCCTCAGCGGCACACCGACGATGCCCGCACGTGCGAATGTGGTCGTTCGAGTGACCGATTCGTCCGGCAGCGACACGCAGACACTCGCTTTGAACATCGCGCCTGTCAGCGGCTTTGAGAGTGATCCCGATCTCATCCTGCACTACACCTTTGACGAAGGCAGCGGCAACCGCGTGTGGGACATCGCCACCGGCGGCAACAATCACGCTACCGACGTGCCCGGAGCCCACTGGATCAGCGAGGGGCGATTCGGCGGTGCGTATGGTCCCGGCGATGCCAGCGCCACCATCAATCGCTTCTTCCCTGCCAATCAAAGCGATCTCAACTTTGATCCAAGCAGCGAGGCCTTCACCATCTCCCTCTGGGTGCGCACGACTTCTCCCGGCGGCTACAATACGATCCTCGGCAAGGACCGCGATGGTGCGCCCTTCGACTCGCAGTATCGCCTCTGGATGCCCAACAACGGCAGCACACTCGAAGTCATCAACGGCGGTCTCTATAGCGGAGGCCTCAACGTGGGTGCCTCGCCCATGAACAACGGCCAGTGGCACCTCATCACCCTGGTCAACTATCTCAGCGGCGCCACCTGGCGCACGCGCGTCTATTACGACAACGGCACTCAACTCGCCGACTATCCCACCGGCACCGGCGGCACCATCCCCGGCCTCATGCGCGTGGGCGATACCACCCGCGGCGGCAACTCCTGGAACGGCCAGCTCGATGACCTCCGCATCTACCGCCGCGCCTTGAGCCAAAGCGAAGTGCAGTCGCTGTTCACCGCTCCGAACCCGGAGACCTTCAACACTTGGCGCAACACACACCTCACGCCAGGACAATTAGCCAACCCCTTGCTCAACGGCCCCGAACATGATGCCAACGGCAACGGCATCCCCAATCTCATCGAGTTCATCACCGGCAATGCCAGCCTGCCCATCGCTTTCGAACTCATCGGCAACACCGCACGCGTCACGACCCAGCGCAATGCCGCCGCACGAGGCGTGACCTTGATCGTCGAGTGCAGCACCGACCTCGTAACCTGGACACCTTTGGCCACCTCGGTGAACGGCAATGCACCGACGGGCACCGCCACCATCAGCGAAAGCAGCGGCGTAGTGCGCACCCTGACGGTGGACTCAGCTGCGGCCAGTCCGCACACGTTCTACCGACTGCGATCAGTCATGGAGTGATGGCCTGATGAATCAGCAGGCGCAAAACACACCGATCATCAGCTCATGAGGTCCGGGCGAACCGCTTCAGTCTTCATCCGCGACTGCTCAGCCCTCCACGCAGCGATCTTGGCGTGATTGCCACTGAGCAAAACCTCGGGCACACGCATGTCGCGGAACTCGGTAGGCTTGGTGTATTGTGGTCCTTCGAGGAGGCCCGTTGATCCAAAGGATTCCTCCACCGAGCTGAGGTCGTCGCCGAGCACGCCGGGGAGCAACCGAACGACCGCATCCATCACGATGCTCGCCGCGATCGCGCCATTGGTGAGAACGTAGTCTCCGATGCTGAGTTCCTCGTCCACCCAATGATCGATCACCCGCTGGTCGATCCCTTCATAGTGACCGCAGAGGAAGATGAGATGCGACTCGCTCGCGAGGCGATGCGCGGCGGCCTGATCAAAGGGGCGACCGGCGGGCGACATGTAAATGATGCGGGCCTCCGGGCGATCCAGCTTCTCGAAGAGATCAAAGAGCGGCTCCGGACGCAGCACCATGCCGGGTCCACCACCGAAGGGAGTGTCGTCCACCTGCCGATGCCGACCAAGGCCGTGTTCGCGCAGCTGATGGACCTGCACATTGATGATCCCCTTCTCTTGCGCCCGGCCCATGATGCTGGTGCGCATGGGGACCTCAATGAGTTCGGGAAAGAGAGTGATGGCTTCGAGCAGCATTGGCGGGAGTAGAAAGCGGAATGACCGGACTACAAAGCAGAAAGCGGTCGAAGTTCCAGCCGCACGAATTTGGCATTCGTTGCAACAAGACGAAGTAGTTCTTGCCCACGGCGGGCGACGTTACTATTCGATGGACCGTGCCTGCCCCCGGTCCTCGCCTTCATGCCCTGCTTCAAATCACAGCCTTCGCGCTGTTGGTGCTGGGATTGCCGCCGTTGCTATGGAGCGGGTTTGAACCGCCCAATGAAGTAGCCGTCACCGAGCTTCGGACCTCGGGCTTCTCGCCTCGCAGCGAGGTGTCCAAAATGAAGCAACAGAAGCCCGTGTGGGTGTTGATTGGCAATTCGATGCTGAACACACGCATCGACCCCGCCCAGCTCGCCACCCTGAGCGGAGTGCCCACGAAGAAGATTGGCAAGGGAGGTTCGCAATCAGCGCTCTGGTTCTTGTTCCTGAAGAAGATCATCGTCGAATCCGGCGCACGGCCCGCCTTGGTCACGATCTTCTTCCGCGACACCGATCTGACATGGCCAGAGATTCGAATGAGTGGCATGAACGAGCCGCTCGTGAAGGAACTGGACGGCCACGCACAACCCGAGTGGAAGCAGGTTTTCGAAGAGGCCAAGGTGCTCGAATCCGGGGCGCTCGGATGGATCAAGCACCATCTCTCGCCGCTCTTCGCGCCCGATGAACTGAATGCCACGATGCGGCGCCAGATTCAGAACCGCGCCTTCCGGGCAACGCGTCTAGGCACCGAGGCTGCTGGCAGCGAGCGACGCATGGAACTCAATCAACGTTTCGGTCTTGAGCATCTGCGTCGCGACCTGGGCAGCGATTTCGGCGAGGCCTCGAGCAGCACCGCCATCGCCTCCGATCCGGGCGTTTATGAAGACGGTCCGATGACCTTTGATGTCTCGCCCGAGGCATCGTTCCTCCCGCACATGCTCAAGCTGGCGAAGGAGCATGGCATGGTGCTGCACTTCCATCGGATCAAGCGCAAGCCCGATGCCGACCACCTGCGACGCGACCTGCCCGCCATCAGCAGTTACATGGAAGCCCTCGCAATACACCTGAAGGAGCAGGGTTGCCTCTTCACGGATGAAACGAACGATCCCAGTCTCGTTCTCGACATGTATGTGGATGGCGATCACATCTCCAGCCAGGACGAGATTCAAAAGCAATACCTTGCCAACTTCTGGGCTCGTGTGAGCCCCGTGGTCACTCCCATCTTGAAGCCTTCAGTCAACGCCAGCTCTCCTGCCCCATGATCTTCCAGAGCATCGAGTATCTCCTGTTCCTTGTCTGCGTCCTGGCGCTTTACTACTGGCTTCCACGCCGTGGGCAGAACGTGGTCATCATCGCCGCGAGCTACGTGTTCTACGGCTGGGTTCATCAGTGGTATCTGATTTTGATTGGCATCACAACCTTGTTCGACTGGGGCTGCGCCATCGGCATGGAGGACAGCAAGACCCAGGCGCGGAAGAAGGCCTTCTTTTACACCAGCATCGGGGTCAATCTGGCGATCCTGGGCGTGTTCAAATACTTCGGGTTCTTTGTCGAGAACGTGAGCGCGGTGCTGACCTCGATGGGGCTCATGACATCGCCTTGGCTAATCAAGATCGCTTTGCCCGCAGGCATCTCGTTCTTCACCTTCCAGAGCGTCTCGTATGCCGTCGATGTATATCAGGGCAAAGTGAAGGCCTGCCGCTCGATCATTGATTATGCGACCTTCGTTTCCTTCTTCCCGCAGTTGGTGGCCGGACCCATCGAACGCGCGGGGCACATGCTGCCGCAATACTCGCAGGAGCGCGTCATCCACCTGCACGACATTCGCAGCGGCATCGTGCTGCTCCTGTGGGGCCTGTTTCAGAAGGTGGTCATTGCTGACAGCTCGGCCTTGATCGCGGACAAGGTCTTCTCCCTTGGCGATCCTTCCTTCCCCTTGCTGTGGGGCGGCGTGATCGCGTTCGGCGTGCAGATCTATGCTGACTTCAGCGGCTACACCGACATGGCGCGTGGATCAGCGCGTCTCCTGGGGATCGAGTTGTGCGCCAACTTCAATCACCCTTATCTCTCGCAAAGCCCAGGCGAATTCTGGCGGCGCTGGCACATGAGCCTTTCCACCTGGTTCCGCGACTACGTTTACATCCCGCTCGGTGGCTCTCGACACGGCGAAGGCAAGATGATGCGCAATTTGGTGGTCACTTTTTTCCTCAGCGGGCTCTGGCATGGGGCGAGTTGGAACTACGTGATCTGGGGTTTTTATCATGGCGTGCTGGTCGCCTTCTGGCCGCAACTCGCCAAGCGCGTGCCGATCTTCGCGGACAAGGGTGGTGCTCTGGGAACCATCTTCCGCGTCATGCTCACGTATGTGCTCATGCATCTCGGCTGGCTGATGTTCCGGGAGCACAGCGTGGCCATGCTGATGAGCGATCTTGCCCTCAATCCCTTCACCGCGCCTGCCGCCGAATGGCGGATGGGCGGAGCCCTGGCCATCGAAGCACTCCAGTATGGACTGCCATTGATCCTCTTCCTGCCACTCCTGCAACGCTGGAACCTCCTCATCAAGGCGGGTGACGAACGCCTGCAAAGCTGGCGCTGGACCCTCGCCCAGGCCGCCGCCGCGGCCATCTGCCTCTACGGCATCGTCAGCCTGCGCTGCGAAGTGGGAAGCGACTTTATTTACTTCCAGTTCTAGAGCGACACACCGCGCTTCCAAGGAATGAAATCGTCCTGGCCAAGGGCGACCGCTTTCGGAACGGCGCGGCCGCTGGCGACTTCGATGCTGTAGTCGAGCAGGGCTTCGCCGAGTTGCTGGACGCTGGCGTCGCCAGTGATCACGGCTCCGGTGTCGAAGTCGATGATGTCGGCGAGGCGGGTGGCGAGTTCGGTGTTGGTGCTGACCTTGACGGTGGGGCACACGGGGTTGCCAGTGGGGGTGCCGAGGCCGGTGCTGAAGAGAATCAAATTTGTGCCGCCAGCAGCGAGGGCGGTGGTGCTTTCCACGTCGTTGCCGGGGGTGCAGTAGAGGCTGAGGCCACCGTGCTTGATGATGGCCTCGGGGTAGTCGAGCACATCGACGATGGGGCTGGTGCCGCCTTTGGTCGCTGCGCCTGCCGACTTGATGGCGTCGGTGATGAGGCCGTCGCGGATGTTGCCGGGGGAGGGATTGGCGTCGAAGCCGGAGCCGCAGGCCTGGGCGGCACCCTCGTAGGCGCGCATCAGGTGGACGAACTTGTCGGCCAGGGCGGATGTGTCGCAGCGATCGCTGAGGCTTTGCTCGATGCCGCAGAGTTCCGGGAACTCGCTGAGCACGGGCGCGCCTCCGAGGGCGGCGAGGAGATCGGCGACGTGTCCGATCACCGGATTGGCCGAGAGGCCGGAGAAGCCGTCGCTGCCGCCGCACTCGACGCCGACGATGAGGTCAGAGAGCGGCGCGTGCTCGCGGGTTTGTTCGTTGGCCTTGGCGACGCCGTCGAAGGTCGCCTTGATCGCGGCAGCCATCATGTCGCGCTCGGACTTGCTCTTCTGCTGCTCGAAGATGTGGAGCGGCTTGGCGAAGCGCGGGTTGCGGGCGCCGAGTTCGGCCTCGAGCAGGCTGACCTGGGCGTGCTGGCAGCCGAGGCTGAGGATGGTCGCACCGGCGACGTTGGGGTGATTGATGTAGCCCGCTAGCAGGCCGCACAGGGCCTGGGCGTCCTGGCGCGTGCCGCCGCAGCCGAGGTCGTGCTGGAGGAACTTCACGCCATCGACATTGGGGAAAAGCGGCTGCGACTTGCCGATCTCGGCGATGTCGGGCGCGGCGGCGACGCCTTTGCGCCAGCCCTCGGCCAGGGCGGTCGCGTAGGCTTCATACGGCCCGGTCTTGTGGTAGCCGAGGGCGCGGGTCAAAGCCTCGCGCATGAAGGCGAGGTTGCGGTTCTCGCAGAAGACGAGGGGGATGACGATCCAGTAGTTGGCGGTGCCGCAGGGGCCGTCGGGGCGCTTGAACCCTGCGAAGGTGCGGCCCTGCCACTTCGTGACATCGGGTGGCGTCCAGGTGTAGGCGCGCTGCTTGCCGGTGAAGGCGTCGGTGTCGTGGGCGACGTTGGCCTGCGACAGGAGCGCTCCGGCGGTGATGGGGGACTTGGCCTTGCCCACGGTGACTCCATACATGGTGATGCGCTCGCCGGTGGCGAAGGGACGGGCAGCAAATTTTTGCTTAGCCGGGATAGCCTCGGTCACGGTCCAGGATTCGCCTTCCAGGCTGACCTGGGTGCCAGCGGCGAGGGTTCGCAGGGCAACGATGGCGGTGTCGGCAGGGTGGATGCGCTGGATGAGCCGGGGCTGAGACATGGCCGGGACTAAGGCTTTTGGCTCGCGAACCGCAAGTTTCGATTCACAAAGGCTGAGCCGATTCAAAATTCTAGAAAACGAAATTGACTTAGGGTTCCAAGTTATTCACAATCACCGAGTTTTGATCACCCGCATGAAATCTCTTCCCGCATTTTCGCGACGTCGCATCGCACTGGTTTCGACGTTGTGTGCTGCATTGATTGGAACATCGGGGCCGACCCACGCAGCCCTCTCTGCTGGCGCTCTGGCGATCGTCGGTTACAACGACAATGCGAGTGAAAGCAGCGGCAGCGACTCTTTTGCGCTGGTGGCGACTGAAACGCTGACGGCTGGCGAGGTGGTCTATATCACCAACAACGGCTGGAATAATACCGACCGTAAATTTGAAGGGGCTGACATTACCGGTGCTGCGGGTGCAGGTGCTGAGGACTTGGTAATGCTGACCATCAACAGCACCATTCTCGCGGGAACAGTGATCAAATCGACGGAGACGCTTAGCGGTGCCGTTTCCTGGACGACTTCCGGGGCGATCCCCATGCCCATCGGTGGCAGTGGCTCGTTTTCGGAACTGAACCTCAAATGGAACTACAGCGACCCCACAGGCCCCTTGTCCTTCGGTGATGAGATATATATCTTCCAGGCCAGCAGCACTGAGAACCCACTTCTGAATGTTTCACGGTTCATCTACGCACTGGATTTTGGCGATAACGGTTCAGGGAACTGGTATGATCCCCAGGGACTCAATGGCCAAGGCTTTTCGCAGGGCGGAAACATCCCCGATGGCACCGTGTCCACCAACCCCTTGCTAGGAAGCGGCGTTTACATCACCGTCCCCACCATATCAGACCAGACCAACGGCGATCCAAATGACAACACGGCGGTCGGTCTGGACTCCTCAGTGGAGTATTTTAATGGCACCTTTGCGCTGGACCTTACCAACCAGGACGTCATCGACCTCCAGACATCGACTGGCACCAAGGAAGAGTGGCTCGCCTTGATCAACAACACGGGACACTGGAGCAGCGCATCATCCATCTTTGATAACACAGGAGCCTTCGCAGGGGGCCTGAATTTCACGGGTGTTCCAGAGCCAACGAGAGCACTTCTGCTCGCTCTGGGTGCAGCACTCGGGATGTTCCGTCGGCGTCGCCAGTAGAATTTCCTGGTTGGAGGTGGGTGCGTCGTTTTTTGTGAATAACCGCGCCGCAAAAATCCCACATCTTGTTTCGGTTTACTTAACAAACCACAAGATAGGGTGATTTAAGGGCTTTCCCCTTGCCCGATCTTGTCATGTCCCGGTTAGTCCGCGCTATCCAATTTTTGCCCGGACCCAACCACCATGTATCTCAAGAGTCTCACCCTGCACGGTTTCAAGTCCTTCGCCGACAAGACCGTCTTCGAGTTTCACCAAGGCGTCACCGGCATCGTAGGCCCGAACGGCTGCGGCAAATCGAATGTCGTGGATGCCATTCGCTGGGTGCTCGGTGAGACGAGTGCCAAGGCGCTGCGCGGCGATGAGATGGCCGATGTTATCTTCAACGGCACCGACAAACGCAAGCCCGTGGGCATGGCCGAAGTGACCCTCACCATGGCCGACTGCGAGGGCGTGCTCCCCAACGTTGACTACAACGAAGTAGCCATCACCCGGCGCGTGTATCGCGATGGGAAAGGCGAGTATCGGCTGAACAACAATCTTTGCCGACTCAAAGACATCCACGACCTGCTGGCCGGCACGGGCATTGGTCGTGCAGCTTACTCGATCATGGCACAGGGCCAGATTGATATGTTGCTGAGTTCCAAACCCGAAGACCGTCGCGCCGTGTTTGAGGAGGCCGCCGGGATCACCAAGTTCAAAGGCCAGAAAAAAGAAGCCCTTCGCAAGCTGGAATACACCGAGGCCAACCTGCTCCGCGTAGCCGACATCATCGCGGAGGTGAAGCGCCAGATGGGCTCGTTGCAACGCCAGGCCGCCAAGGCCAAGCGCTACCAGATGATCCTGACGGACATGCGCACGCTGGACACGCATCTTGGCCACAAGCACTACACCGAGCTGAGCGCGGAGAAGTCCGAGACGGAGAACCAGATCCGCTCGCTGCTGCTTCAGCTCAATGAAGCGCACAAGCTGCTGCACAACACCGAGGCCGAGGCGGCTTCGACACGCGAAGAGTATCACGCCGTCGAAAGCACCATCAGCACGCTGCGCCAGCAGGCTCAGGAATTGCGCGCGCAGGTGCAGAGCGCGGAGGGCCGTATCGGCTTTAACAAGGAACGCGCCGAGGAGCTGGAGCATCGTATCCATCGGCATCAGGAGGACATGGACGCGGCCCGCGAACTCGTGGACCAGCAGGTGCAGGAGATGGCGAGCGCGGACGAGCAGGTGCTGGTGATTCAGAGCAATATCGAATCCCGCCGCATGGCGCTGAACGAGCATCAATACGGCCACCAGGACCTGATGCCTGAGCGCAATCGCATTGAAACCGAACGCCGCACGGTGCGCGAGAGCATTCGTCAGTTCGAAGGCCAGATCGCAGGCAGCGACGCGAAGGTGCAAAGCCTGAGCACGCAGATCAGCAACGACCGTCAGCGGCACGAAGTGCTGACGCGTGACAACCAGACCGCCGCCCAGGCTCGCGAAACGGCGCAGCATGAATACGACGGCTTGCGCGCCCAGATCGAGGAACAGGAGGCGATGCGCAATGAACTCGACGAGCGCCTCAAGAGCACCGCGCACATGATCTCAGAGCAGCGCCGCCAGCGCGACGCGCTCGACAACGAACTCAACGAACTCCAGCGCTCGCTCACGCAGCGCAAGTCACGCCTGGAAGCCCTGCGCCAGCTCATCGCCCAGGGCGAAGGCCTTGCCGAAGGCACCCAGGCCGTTCTGCGCGGGCTCGACAACGCCGAGATCTATCGCACGGGCGTGCGCGGCATTCTGGCATCGAGCATTGAAGTCGAGCCGCAATTCATCACCGCTATCGAAGCCGCACTGCGCGAACATTTGCAGGCCGTGCTCCTGACGGACAGCGAACTCGCCTCGCAGATCGCCGAGCGCCTCGCGCAATACAAGATGGGCAAGGCCGCAATCGCCCCTCAGGACTTCTTTGCCAGCCGTCCGCTCGTGGACCGACAGCTCCTCCCCGAAGGCGCACTGGCCTGGGCGATGGACAAGGTGAAGGCCAAGGAAGGCTCCCAGCGCATGATCGATCATCTGCTGGCCAACGTGGTCATCTGCGATGAACTCCATACCGCGATGCGCGTGAAGCGCACGCACCCGCACCTCGCCATCGCGACGATGAAAGGCGAACTCATCAGCGCCGACGGCATCATCTATGGTGGTGCGACGAAGGAGGAAGCCACCAGCACGCTGCGCCGCGAAACGGAAGTGCGCAGCCTCGCCACCGAAGTGGAAGCACTCGAGTATCAGGTGATGGAGAAGGAGGATCAGGTCGCCACGCTCCGTGCCCAACTGGAAGAACGTCAGCGCGAGGAAGCCAGCCTGCGCGATCAGAGCCAGCGCACACGCGAGGCCCTCAGCCAGTTCCAGGGCAAGATGAGCGTGGTCCAGCGCGAGCTTCAGCAAGCGGTCGCCAAAGCCGAAAGCATCGAGTGGGACCAGCAGCAGATCGCCAGCCGCATCACGCAGGCCGAGGCGCAGATCGCGCAGCTTCGTGAACTCGCCGCCGGTGCCATCGAACAGCTTGATGTGGCGCACAATCGCGAGCGTGAACTTGAAGTGGAGGCCGATGCGCTCTCCCGTCGTGAACTCGAAAGCTCCGAGCGCCTGAATGAACTGCGCACCGCGCTCCTGATGGAACAGAGTTCCTTGCAAGCCATCGAGAGCAAGAAAGCCCCGCTCAAAAACCGCATCGCCGAACTCCAGGCCAGCATCCAGCGCTTCGATCAAGAGATCATCACCTGGCGTGAGCGCATCCAGCAGAGCCAGATGGAATCGCAGCGGCTCGCGGAAGCCGTTGAGGAACAGCGCGTGCGCCTCAATGAAGTCGATGCCCAGGGGGCCGAGACCATTGACCGCCGCACGGCCGCCTTCGAGAAAGTCACTGCGCTTGAAGGCCAGCTCAGCAAGCTGCGCAACGATCACGCGCAGATGAATGAGCACCGCAGCCGCGCCGAGGTGCAACTCACGCGCGTCGATCTCCGCCTGGAGAACGTGGTGTCTCAGATTCAGGAGCGCCATCAAGTATCGCTCGACGCCTTTGAGCCTGATCCTCATGCGCTGCTGCTCTCCATTGCCAATCAGCGCAAAGCGCGCCGTCGTGGCAAAGGCGGTGCCGAGGGTGAAGGCGAGGAAGCACCAGCCCAGGAGGCCAAGCCCGAAGCCGTGGAGCAGCCCGCACCCGAGCCCGTCATTGAGGAAGCCCCCGTGGCAGTCGAATATGAAACACCGTCAGAGGACATCCCGATGGTGGAAGAGTCCGATGTGGTCGTGATGGACGAATCCGAAGCCGGAAGCGAAGCCGCCGCCGAGACACAGCACGTCGTCACCATCGAAGAACTCAAGGCCATCGAAGCCGTGCTCCCCGATGCTTCTGCCGACCTCACGCAGGCCGACTGGGACTTCGTTGCCGAAGCCGTGGCCGATCTGCGCCAGCGCCTGGAAGGCATCGGCCCCGTCAATCTGGATGCGATTCAGGAGTTCGAAGAACTCGAACAGCGCCACACCTTCCTCGAAAACCAGCATGGCGACCTCGTGAAGAGCAAGGACGAGCTGCTGCAAGTTATCGCGAAGATCAACGACACCACGAAGGAGATGTTCATCGAGACCTTCAACAAGGTGCGCACCAACTTCCAGAACAACTTCTGCGAGCTGTTCGGCGTCCAGGCCAAGGCCGATCTCATGCTCGAAGACGGCGATCCTCTCGAGTCAGGAATCGAAATCATCGCCAAGCCACCTGGCAAGAAGTTGCAGACCATCAGCCTCCTCTCTGGTGGCGAGCGCTCCATGTGCGCCGTCGCCCTCCTGTTCTCGATTTATCAGGTGAAGCCCAGCCCCTTCTGCGTGCTGGATGAGCTGGATGCGCCGCTCGATGAATCGAATATCTCACGCTTCCTCAAGATGCTGGAGAACTTCATCACCAGCAGTCAGTTCATCATCGTGACGCACAACAAGCGCACCATGAACCGTGCCGATGTGATCTACGGTGTGACTATGCAGGAGTTTGGCGTTAGCAAGCCAGTGGGCGTCCGCATGACCGGGGCCGACGAGGTCTCTGCAAACATCGAACGCCAACGAGGCATCGGCAAGGTGGCAGCGGATGGCGTGGTGGATGAACTGCCCACAGGCGGTCGCAAGTCACGCAAACGCAAGGCGAAGGACGACCCGCAAGAAGAGTTCGCCGCCCTCAATGCCGATAGCGAGCAGGCCGCCGCGCTCAACGAGCAGGCTGAGCCAGAGGTCGTTTTCACCGGCGACGTTGAGAGCATTGATGCGCCGGACGAAGATGAAG
>CAUJJC010000061.1 GCA_963204975.1 Verrucomicrobiota bacterium
TGCCAGTGGGTCATATCACGGCGAAGCAGCTCGAGCGCCTAGCCGATCTCGCGGACAACTACGGGACGGGTGAGGTGCGTTTGACCGTGTGGCAGAACGTCATCCTTCCCAACATTCCGTCGGCGTATGTCGAGACCGTGAACAAGAACCTCACAAGCCTGGGCTTCAGCACGAAGCCTTCGCCTGTGAGCAACGGCATCATCGCCTGCACGGGCAATCGCTACTGCAAGTATGCCCAGGCTGATACGAAAGGGCACGCCATCGCACTGATGAAGCATTTGGAGAAGAGGGTGCCTCTCGATGAACCGGTGAACATTCACTTCACCGGCTGTCCTCACTCGTGTGCGCAACACTACATGGGCGACATCGGCTTGCTCGGCACGAAGGTGCATGGCGAGGAGGGTTATCATATCTTTGTCGGTGGCGGCTTCGGCGACAAGCAAGCCGTGGGCCGCCAGGTCTTCAGCGGCGTGCATCACTCGACCGTGAATGACACGGTGGAGAAGATGCTGCGTGGCTTCTTGAAGCATCGAGAGGGCAAGGAGTCCTTCCAGGCCTTCACAAAGCGGTTCGAGATGGAGAAACTCCAACGCCTTTTCACCGGGGATGAGTGATCGTCGGGCAGCCCTGAGCGAGACGACCCTCGTTGACCAGCTCCTGGCCGACCAGCAGATGCTCACCGCGGTGGAGCAGTTCAGCGCCTTGCATGAGCGCGGGCATGTGAAGGAACGCTACTCGGCTTTGCTGCCGGCCAGCCCGCTCAGCACGGGCGAGCAGTATGCTTTTGAAGTGAACTTAGATGCATGCACCGGCTGCAAGGCTTGTGTGGTCGCGTGTCATTCGTTGAACGGACTCGATGATAACGAATCGTTCCGTGATGTCGGCTTGCTGGTCGGCAGCGGCTATCAGCAAACCGTGACCACAGCGTGTCATCATTGCGAAGACCCGGCTTGTGCGAATGGATGCCCGGTGTGCGCTTATGAGAAGGATGCGACGACGGGAATCGTGAAGCACTTGGATGATCAGTGCATTGGTTGCCAATACTGCATGTTGAAGTGCCCGTATGAGGTTCCGAAGTGGAATGAGCGGCTGGGCATCGTGCGCAAATGTGACATGTGCGCCCAACGGCTCGCTGTGGGGGAATCGCCGGCCTGTGTGCAGGCGTGTCCGACGAGCGCGATTCGGATTGTGAAGCGCAGGACGGGTGTTTCACCTGTTGCGAATTCGTCGGCCCTTTTGCCAGACACCTTCGACTCCAGCTACACTCTGCCGACAACAAGCTATGTGAATCGTCGAGTCATGCCTGAGGATGCGCGCGCAGCTGACCGCGATGTGGTGCGTGTCCAGCCCACGCATTGGCCGTTGGTGATGATGCTGGTGCTGACACAGCTCAGCGTGGGATTGCTAGTGGCAAGCGTGTGGCACCCATCGTTGTTGATCTCTGCTGTCGTTTGTCTCCACGCGGGGCTCGGTGTGAGTGTGCTGCATCTTGGCAGACCCATGGGCGCGTGGCGCTTCTTCTTGGGACTGCGCAGGTCGTGGATGAGCCGGGAGATATTGGCATTCTCTGTGCTCGCGGGGTTGGCAATGGCATCGCTGCTGTTCGTGCCGGTGTGGATCACGGCTATGGTTGGCCTCGTCGCCGTGTTCACCTCGGCGATGATCTACATTGATACGCGGCGTTCTTGGTGGAGTGCGCCACGCACTTTGGTGAGCTTCTTCGGCACGGTGGTGAAATTGGGGGCCTCTGGCGCGGCGGCGATGACTGGAGATGCTGTCTGCACGGCGCTGGCACTGACAAGTGGAGCCGTGCTTTGGTTCGTAGAACCGCATCTGCAGCGTGGGGCGATGACTTCGCTGCGCATTGTCCATGAGCGACTGGCTTCAGAGGCAAAGGCAAAGCGTGTGTGTGCGCTGATGGCGATGGGTTATCAGTCTCTGGTGCTGATGATGCCGAGCTTGGCGTTCGTGCTTGGTCCGGTGGCGTTTGTTTGCAGCCTTGCGGCTTGCGTAGGCGAACGGGTGATATTCTTCAAAGCGGTGGATGCACCGAAGATGCCGGGAGGGGTGACGAGATGAGTGGAGGAGCGTCACGGAGTGTGGTTCCTGGCTTTAGCCCGTCTGTCTTGGCTTCGGCACCTGCTTCGAAGACTGTCGGTCATCTGAGCGGTGACGGGCTAAAGCCCGAGACTACTCTCCGAAGCCTTCTCTTTCGGCATACAGGGCCGCTCACCGAACAGCTTAAACGTGAGCAGGGATTGTTCGGTGTAGGTCAGGTGCCATCGCCTCTGAAACCCACGGCAGTGACCAACATGGTCTGCGGCTTCTGCGCGACGGGGTGCTCGCTGAAGGTGCACCTGCGCGATGGCGAGGCGGTCAATCTCAGTGCGAATGAAAACTACCCGGTAAATCTCGGCATGGCCTGTCCGAAGGGTTGGGAGGCATTAACGCCGCTTGATGCACCAGATCGTGGAACCACGCCGTTGCTCAATGGCAAGCCGGTGTGTTGGAACACCGCCTCGCAAACCTTCGTGCAGCGCATGAAGGCGATCATCGCGGAGCATGGACCGGAGTCGGTGGCGGTGCTGAGCACGGGGCAGATCGTCACGGAGGAGATGGCGTTCCTTGGTGCGTTCGCGAAGTTCGGCATGGGTATCCGTCATCTCGATAGCAACACACGGCAGTGCATGGCGACGGCGGCGACGGCTTATAAGCAGTCGTTCGGATTTGATGCACCGCCGTTCACGTATGCGGACTTCGAAGAGTCGGATGTGCTCGTCTTCATCGGTGCCAATCCTTGCATCGCGCATCCGATCATGTGGCAGCGGGTGATGATGAACAAGCGCTCGCCGAAGATTGTGGTCGTTGATCCGCGTCGCACCGAAACGGCGATGGCCGCGACGCATCACTACGCGATTCAACCGAAGAGCGACCTCACGCTGCTCTATGGATTAGCCAATCTGGTGATCGAGCGTGACGCCGTGGATCGCGAGTTCATCGCGCGGAGCACGAATGGCTACGATGAGTTCGTGGCGTTTGTGAAGGCGTTTGATATGGAGCGCGTGAGTCGTGAGACAGGCATAAGCGTGGCGCAGCTCCACGAGTTCGCTGATCTCATCGCGAGCAAGAAGCGCGTCTCGTTCTGGTGGACGATGGGAGTCAATCAAGGCCACGAGAGCACACGCACCGCGCAGGCGATCATCAATCTTGCGCTGATGACGGGCAACATCGGCAAGCCCGGCACGGGTGCGAACAGCATCACGGGACAGTGTAATGCAATGGGCTCACGTTTGTTCGCCAACGCCACGAGCCTCATCGGAGGATACGACCCCGCGAAGCCCGAGCATCGCGCGAAGGTGGCGGGGATTCTTGGCATGGAAGAAGCGTTGATCCATCCTGAGCTGGGTCTTGCGTATGATCAGATCATGGAGCGCGTGGCGGATGGTCGCATCAAAGCGCTGTGGGTGCTAGCGACGAACACGTCGCATTCGTGGATCGACAGCGAGGCGGCTAACCGGGCGCTGGAGAAGCTGGAGTTCCTTTGCGTGCAAGACATGTATCCCACGACGGACACTGCGAAACGCGCCCATCTGTATTTACCCGCCGCTGGCTGGGGCGAGAAGGAGGGCACCTTCATCAATGCGGAGCGCCGTATCGGCATCGTGAAGAAGGTGAAGCGTGCGCCAGGGCAGGCGCTCAGTGATTTCAATATTCTGCGTCTGCTGGCAAATGCGTGGGGATGTGAGGATTGGTTCGCCAAGTGGTCGTCACCGGAGTCGGTGTTTGAGTTGCTGAAGCAGCTCAGCGCTGGGCAGCCATGCGACATCACGGGCATCGAAGGTTATGAGATGATCGAGAGTGTGAGCGGGGTTCAGTGGCCGCTTCCAAAGGATGAAGCCGGAATGATGAAGGGTGAAAGGAGACTGTTTGAAGATGGTCGATTCTTCCACGCGGATGGCCGAGCAAAATTCCTCTTCGATGAACCACGCGCGATGCCAGAGATGCCATCCGCTGAGTATCCGATGGTGCTGCTCACCGGGCGCGGCACATCGGCGCAGTGGCACACGAATACGCGGACCGAGAAGTCTGCGATCTTGAGGAAGCTCTATCCGGCGCATTGTTACATCGAGCTACATCCCGAGGATGCGGCTGCTCTTTCAGTCACGGATCAACAGCGAGTCTGTGTGTCCTCCAGACGCGCGACCATCCAATGCACAGCCGTGCTGACGAGCACCGTGCAACGCGGGCAGTGCTTCATGCCAATGCACTACGAAGAGGTGAACAAACTGACCTTTGCTGCGTTCGATTCTCACTCACGGCAGCCGAGTTACAAGGCGTGTGCGGTTCGGGTGGCAGCGGGGGACCCGGTGAGGTGTGGATGAGCGAAAGCCGGGCGGGTTCATCGCGTTCTAAGCGCCATGCACTCCGGTCCCGAATTCCTCCACGTCTCGCGTCGCGACTTCTTCCGCAAGTCAGGGCTCACGCTCGGCACGGCGGCGCTGGGGTCGTTGCTGTCGCGCGAGTCGAGCGCTGCGATTCAGCCGCACTTCGCGCCGAAGGCGAAGCACGTCATCTACCTGCACATGATCGGCGCGGCGTCGCAGCTCGATCTGTTCGACTACAAGCCGGTGCTCCAGCAGCATGACGGACAGAAGTGCCCGGACGAGCTGATCAAGGGCAAGAAGTTCGCCTTCCTCGGTGGCGAAATGTCGCTCGCGGGCACGGAGTTTAAGTTCAAGAAGCACGGCCAGAGCGGCGCGGAGTTGAGCGAGCTGCTGCCACACCTCGGCACCGTGGCGGATGACATTTGCATCGTGAAGTCGCTGCACACGAACGAGATCAATCACGCGCCCGCCCAGATGTTCCTGCACACCGGGTTTGGTCGCGGCGGACGGCCCAGCATGGGCGCGTGGACGACGTATGGCCTGGGTAGCGACAACGCGGACCTGCCTGCCTACGTCGTGCTGCTCAGCGGCCCGCCCGGCGGCGCAGGCTCGACGTTGTGGAGCACCGGCTTCTTGCCCAGCGTGTATCAAGGCATCCAGTTCCGCAGCAGCGGCGAGCCGGTATTGTTCCTCAACAACCCGAAGGAGCAGAGCGCGAAGGATCGGCGTCGTGTGCTCGATGCAGTGCGCGAGCTGAATCAGGCGCAGTTTAACACCGTGGGCGATCCCGAGATCACCACGCGCATCAGCCAGTATGAGATGGCTTATCGCATGCAGACCAGCGTGCCCGGCTTGATGGACATCACGCAGGAAAACAAAGCCACGCTGGACATGTATGGCGCGGAGCCGGGCAAGGCATCGTTCGCGAACAACTGCCTGCTCGCGCGGCGTCTCGTCGAGCGCGGCGTGCGCTTCGTGCAGCTCTTCGATTCCGACTGGGATCATCACGGTGGCTTGAAGCAACGCCTCACCGCGAAGGCGAAGGACGTGGACCAAGCGATGGCCGCCCTCGTGCGCGACTTGAAGCAACGCGGCCTGCTCGACGAGACGCTGATCATCTGGGGCAGCGAGTTCGGCCGCACGCCGCTGCGCCAAGGCATCGACGGCAATGGCACGAAGACGAGCCCCGGTCGCGATCATCACAAGGACGCCTACACGATGTGGCTCGCCGGTGGCGGCATCAAGCCGGGCATCACCTATGGCAAGACGGATGAGCTGGGCTTCGACATCGCCGAGAACCCGGTTCACACGCACGATCTCAACGCGACCGTGATGCACCTGCTCGGCCTCGATCACGAGCGACTGACTTATCGCTACCAAGGCCGCGACTACCGCCTCACCGACATCCATGGCGAGCTGGCGCCGGGGATCATGGCTTAGCAGGCTGCTGAAAAACGCATGGATCGCATCTCGTGCCGCCGCGCTTCGAATCTGCTGACGCAGCCGGTTTTCAGCAGCCTGCTAGAAATCGAGGTAGATTTCAGCGCGACGATTGCGCGAGCGTCCTTCGGGGTCATCGGTGCCATCGGCTTTCTGATTGGGGCTGATGGGAGCTGATTTGCCCAGGCCTTCGGTGACCACCTGTTCGGGCGAAACGCCGAGGGCCGCGAGCTTGAGTTTCACGGTGAGGGCACGCGCGGTCGAGAGCTTGATGTTGTAGTCGTCAGCGCCCTTGGCGTCCGTGTGACCGGCGATGCGGAGCTTGCGCGATGGGTTCGCCTTGAGCAGTCCTGCCACGATGTCGAGCTGCTTCTCAGCGCGCGGATGCAGCTCGGCTTGATCATACTCGAAGTAGAGCGCCAGCGATTCGCCCCCGCGTGGGTTGGCCACGATCGGGGTGTAGGGCACGCCGAGCTTGCCCGCGCCTTTGGCGAAGGAGCCGAGCAAATCAGACAGGTTAAGCCCACTGATGATCCATGGGCTGGTGTCGTTGACGCGTTGCATTTCGAGGCCGAACTCGGTGGCCTGTTGCAGCTTCTCGCTCTGCACCTGGGCGATTACCCAGGCATTCAGCGGGCCGGCGGTGGTCATGATGAGCGGCTTGCTGGGCTTGAGAATGTAGTCGCCTTCCTCGAACACGATGCACAGGCCTGCGAGTTTCTGATTCGGCACCTTCGTGGCGTCGGTGAGTTTTTGGGCAACGCCGAAGTTCTGGTGCAAAAGGGCATCCACAAACACATGGGCGACGGTCAATGCGTCGGGCTCGGTGGCAACCGTGAACAGCGCGGGGCCTTTCATCGGGGCTCCAGGGGCAGCATTGCCAGGAGCAGGAGTGGTCGTGCCGACTGGCGTGGGAGGCGTGGTGCCGGAGGGAGACGGTGTGGCTGCTGCCATGGATGCGACGGCGGCCTGGAGTTCATTGGGCAGGACGAATTGCTGGATCTTCCAGCCCGTCTTCGGATCGCGAATCACATCGAGCTGCATCGAGATCGAGGGCGCGGTCTCGCCCGGCTTGATCAGCGGAATCGAGAGGCGCGTGGCCTCACCAGCCTGGCCGAGGATCTGCACTTTGTCTTCGGGACCGATTTTGAATCCCATGTCCTTCGTGATCTTTTCGAGCACCGCAGTTGCAGCGGCGGCACGGGCGGGATCGCCTGCGCCTGCCATCTCAGCTGCTTGCGCGATGTCGCCCGAGGCAAGGGCGCGGGCGATCTGGGCTCCAAGATCCACCGGACGGGCGAAGCCGAAGGTGCTGGGTGCCGCTGGTTTCGGGGCTGGCGCAGGGGTAGGGGATGCGGCCTTTGCCAGAGTTGTGCTGGAGGTGCCCGTCGTCAGCGGTGGACTCGACATCGCGGGGTCCGAGGCGGGCGCTGCAATCTGGGGCTTCGGTGCGCCTTGCGGCTGGCTTTGAGCCGTCGGCAGATGCTTGCGGGTGAAGAGGAAGAACACCGCCGCACTGAGCGCTAGCGCCGCAACGATGATGATCACGGGCGTGAGGCTATTGCCTGCGGGACGGAGAAATGGCTTTTTCATGGCGAAAGTCGGGCGACTCAGGACAGCAGACAGCTTGCCATCACTGACAGGCGTGTGCCAAGCCGATTTCCGCAGAAACGCATTCCCTCCGCCGCCATCCATGCGGCCTACTTTGCGTTTGCTCCGCGCCGCGCGCGCCGCCTATGATGCGTGCTCCATTTTCAACCCCATCCACCATGTATTTCCTCGGCATCGACAGCGGCACCCAGAGTTCCAAGGCCATCGTCCTCGACCTCGAATCAGGCAAAATCATCGCCGACGCGCAGGCGAAGTATGACCTCATCGAAGGTCTGCCACCCGGCCATTTGGAGCAGCATCCGCAGACCTGGATCGACGCCGTGGATCAATGCGTGACCGAATGCGTGCAGAAGCTGGGCGACAAGGCGAAGCTTATCAAAGGCATCGGCGTCAGCGGCCAGCAGCATGGTCTCGTGGTGCTCGATGCGAACGACCAGCCCGTGCGCCCGGCCAAGCTGTGGTGCGACACCAGCACGCAGCCGCAGTGCGAGCAGATCGCCCACGAGTTCGGCGGCCAGCCCGGCTGCATCCACCTCGCAGGCAACGCCATCTTGCCCGGTTACACCATCCCCAAGGTCCTGTGGCTGAAGCAGAACGAGCCGGACAATTTTGCCAAGACGAAGTCCATCCTGCTACCGCACGATTACATCAACTTCTGGCTCAGCGGCGTGAAGCGCATGGAATACGGCGACGCCTCCGGCATGGGCATCCTCAACGTGCGCACGCGCCAGTGGAGCAAGGAGATCATCGACTTCATCGACCCGCGCGTGCATGACATGCTGCCGCCGCTGGGTTCGTCCAATGTCGCGCACGGAACGATTCGTCGCGAGTTGGCAACCAAGTGGGGCCTCAGCTACGACGTGATCATCAGCGCGGGCGGCGGCGACAACATGATGGGCGCGATCGGCACCGGCAATGTGAAGCCCGGCTGCATCACAGCGAGCTTCGGCACCAGCGGCACGCTCTACGGCGTCTCCGACAAACCGGTGATCGACGGCCAGGGCGAAGTCGCCGCCTTCTGCGACAGCACGGACCAGTGGCTGCCGCTCGTCTGCACCATGAACGTCACCGTCGTCACCGAGCAGGTCTGCGAGATGTTCCGCTGGAACCACAATCAACTGGAAGCCGCTGTGAAGAACGCTCCCGTCGGAGCCGATGGTGTGATGTTCCTGCCCTATCTCAACGGCGAGCGCACACCAAACCCGCCCAACGGCACCGGCGTTCTGCACGGCCTGCGCCCCACCAACATGACGCCTCCGAACCTCGCTCGTGCCGCCATCGAAGGTGCCACGCTCGGCCTTGCGTATGGTCTGCGTCGCTTCCGCGAACTCGGCATGAACCCGACCGAGATCCGCCTCACCGGCGGCGGCAGCAAAAGCGCCACCTGGCGCCAGATCGCCGCCGATTGCTTCAATGCCGAAGTCGTCACCCTCAGCACCAGCGAAGGAGCCGCCCTCGGTGCTGCCATTCAGGCCGCGCACGTCGCCACGCAACAGAGCTACGACTCGCTCTGCAACAAGCTCGTCGATCTCGATGAAAGCACCCGCTGCCAGCCCAACGCCGAGAACGCCGCGCACTACGCGACGCAGCTCGACCGCCAGATGGAACTGACCGGACGCTTGCAGCAGACGGGGTGGCTGTGAAAACAGCTATTGTGTAGAGTCTCCGATCCACTATTTTCAAGTCATGAGCGCCACAGAGCTAACTTCGCTTGTTCTGAGTCTAGATTCCGAGGAGAGAGCCCATCTTATGGGGCTGCTTTTGGATGTGGTGGACGGTGCTGATCCGAATGACCATGACATGGATAGCGTCACAGAGGCTACCATCCGCAGCGAGGAGCTTGCCTCAGGCAAAGTGAAGGGACTCTCAAAAGAAGAGTTCTGGCGCGACCTTAGGAACGGATGAATCTGATCTACCATCCATCCGTTCGTCGTGATGTCCGGTCGATTCTGAAATACTACGGCACACAGTCTTCAAGGGCCGCTGATCGCTTCAGCGCTGAGTTGAGCAAAGCTGAAGGCAAGTTGGAAACTAACCCGACGCACTATCACTTCATCTCTGGGAATCTGCGCCGTTTGAATCTTGGCAGGTTTCCTTTTCACATGATTTACGAAGTCGTTGATGGCGAGGTGTATATCCTCGTCGTTCGTCACCACCGCCGTCACCCAGACTACGGCCTTCGTCGGCGCTGGCCTGCAGACTCATGAAGATCCGCTTCCAACACACCGGCAAGATCGCCTCCTGGTTGATCCGTGGCATCGCGGAGACACTAACGCTGGAGGTGATCGACCACGCGGAGATTCTGCGCTCGCGGATTCGCCCGCCGTTGATCTGGACCTTCTGGCACAATCGCATGTTCCTGATCCCGTATCTACACGAACTGTGGTTGCCAGATGTGCCGGGCTGCATCCTGAGCAGTCCGAGTGGTGACGGACAGATCATTGCCGATGCGTGCGCAGCCTTCCGGCTGGAAGCCGTGCGCGGGTCCAGCTCGCGTAAGGGCATGAGCGCATTGATCACGCTCGCTGAGAAGGTGAAGGCGGGCTACGACGTGGGCATCACGCCCGATGGCCCGCGTGGTCCGTGTTACCATCTGAATCCAGGGCCGCTGAAACTCGCGCAACTCACTGGCGCTCTGATCCTGCCGATTCATGTTCACTATGACGAGGCCTGGGAGTTCAAGACCTGGGATCGTTTCCAATTGCCCAAGCCCTTCAGCAAGGCGCGCATCATCCTCGATCATCCCGTCGAGATTCCGCGCAAGCTCGATGATGCAACCTTTGAACAGATGCGGTTGAGCATTGAGCAGACAATGCAAGCCGGAGCGCACGGACAGTGATTCAAGCAACTCTTTCTCATGCGGAAAGAGTCTGGCGAATGGAATTGCCTGGGCTCGTCGCACGGCTAGTGCTTCGCCTGTCATGACTCTCTCCCTTCTGCAACTTCTCGTTGGTGTGCTGCTTGCTTGGTTTGGTGGTGAACTTTTCGTTCGTGGCTCTGTCGGTCTGGCTTCCTGGGCTCGATGGCCGACGGCGGTCATTGGGGCGACCGTGGCGGCCTTTGGCACCTCAGCGCCTGAACTGTTCGTGGCAATCCACTCTGCGCGTGATGGCGTGCCGCAACTTTCCTTTGGTGATGTGCTCGGGAGCAATGTGGTGAACGTTGCTCTCGTGCTCGCGATTGCCTTGCTGATGGCTCCGATGAAAGCATCGCGAGGTGGTGTGCTGCGCGACTATAGCATTGCTTTGCTCGTGCCGCTGGTGGTTGGTGTGGTGGCGTTGGACGGCTATATCTCGCGACTGGATGGGGTCTTTATGCTGGCGGTCTTCGCTGGATGGCTCACGCTAGCGGTGACGGATGCACGGAGGCATTCCAAGTCGGTCGAGGCTAGCGACGAATCGGTGAAGCCTGGCAAATCGGTGCTCGTCACTCTCTTGGGGCTGGGCGTGCTGATGGTTGCCGCCCAGTTTGTTGTTCATGGCGGCAAAGGCATCGCGACAGCGCTTGGCTGGAGCACCTTCGTCATCGGTGCCGTGGTGGTCGCACTGGCGACGAGCACGCCTGAGCTGGCCACTACGATCATTGCCAAGCTCAAGGGGCACGACGACATCGGCCTTGGTAACATTCTCGGCAGCAATATTTTCAATGCGCTCTTTATCGCGTCCATCGTCGCCTTGATCCAGCCATTCGAGATGCCGTTTGTCGCCGTGCGCACAGCCTTGATTGGTGGGCTGGTGTCCACGCTGCTGATCTGGCCAAGCAAGGCTGGAAGCATTGGTCGAGGACGAGGTGTTTTGCTTCTCATCGTGTATGCAGCATTCATCATGATCAGCATGAAGGAGGCGAGTGGCGCATCGCATTGAGCTTCTTTTGACACGCGTCGCACACTCCCGATATTCGCAGCCACATGTGCGGCATCTACGGTTTTGCAGGGTTCAAAGAAGACGGTCTCCTCGACCGCATGGGGCGCGTGATCAGACATCGCGGGCCGGACGGGCAGGGGCAGTATGTCGCGCCGGATGGCTCCGCGTTTGCGATGGGGATGCAGCGGCTTTCGATCATTGACCTCGAAGGCGGATGGCAGCCGGTGTTCAATGAAGACCGCAGCATTGCGGTTTGCTACAACGGCGAGACCTACAACTACGTCGAGCTACGCAACGAACTCGAAGCCAAGGGGCATCGCTTCTCCACGCACAGCGACACCGAGTGCCTGGTGCATGGCTTTGAAGAGTGGGGCATGGATGGCCTGCTCAAGCGCATGAACGGCATGGCCGCGTTCTGCATCTACGACGTGCGGAAGCAGGAGTTCTACATCGGCCGCGACCGCTGCGGGCAGAAGCCGTTGTATTATCATCACGCGAATGGACGCTTCCTGTTTGGCAGTGAGGTGAAGTCCATTTTGCAAAGCCAGCACGTCACCGCGCAGGCGAACGTCGCGGCCATTGATCCGTATCTCACGCTGCGCAACGTGCCCGAGCCGCAGACCATGTTCGCGGGCATCTACACGCTGCCGGTCGCGCATTACCTGCACTACAAGCTGCGCGACAACTCGCTCAGCATTCATCGCTACTGGGAGGTGCCCCTGCTCGATGCGCGCACCGCGACATACAAGTCCGACGCCGAGTATCTCGAAGCGCTGGAGCATGTGTTCTATGATGCGGTGAAGCTCTGCATGAGAAGTGATGTGCCAGTAGGCGCGTATCTCAGCGCGGGCGTGGATTCATCGCTCACCGTGGCGGCGATGACGAAGTATTCGTCGAACATCAACACCTACAGCATCGGCTTCGACTCGCCGGTGGATGAGACGCCCGCTGCACGCGAGACCGCCGCCTTCCTCGGCACGAAGCATCACGAGATCATCTGCCAGCCGGAGGATTTCGAGCTGTTGCCCAAAATCGTCTGGCACATGGACCGGCCCGTGGGCGATGCGTTGCTGATCGCGTTCTACAAACTGGCCGAAGGCGCGAGCAAGGACCTCAAGGTCGTGCTCGGTGGTGAAGGCGCGGACGAAGCCTTCGCGGGCTATTCGTTCCAGACGGTGATCGGCAAGGTGGAGAAGATTCGACGGATGCTACCCTTCGCTCCTGCGCTCGGTTCGATGGCGTTTCGTGTCACGCCCCATGCGTTGTTAAACAAGTTCTTCACCTTCCCGGCGGACCTCGGCAGCCAAGGCAAGAAGCGCGTGATCGAGTTCCTCGCGCGCTACAACTCGCGCGATCTGAACCACAACTTCAACGCGCTGCGCACGCTATGGAGCGAGGACGAACGCCGCGATGCCTACAGCGCCGAGTTCAAGCACCTCGCCTGCGACACCTGGATGGCGAAGGAGCAAGACAAGGACAAGAACGGCCCCTTCCTCGATCGCCTCTGCAAGCTGCAATACGACGAGTGGCTGCAAGACTGGGCGCTCATTCGCCAGGACAAAAACACCATGGCGCACTCGCTGGAGTATCGCCTGCCGTTCCTCGATCCGCGCCTGATCGAACTCGCCTTCACCATGCCCGCGCATCTGAAGAACGACCTCAAAGGCGACAAGATCATCGAGCGTCGCCTCGCGGACAAAGTCTTCCCACCGCACATCGCGCGCCGCCAGAAGATCCCGTTCTACCTCCCGGTCGAATACTTCCTCGACAAGCCTCAGTTCAAGCGCCTCGTCGCCGACACGCTGAACGAATCCGCCGTGAAGAAGCGCGGCTACTTCGATCCGAAGAAGATCACCGCGCTGGTCGAGAACATGAACCGCACCCGCGAGTTCGTGTTCTGCAAGCAAGTCGTCTCGCTCGTGGTGCTAGAGCTGTGGCACCAGGTGTTCGTGCACAAGGCGTATCGGTTTGGTGAGTGAGGTTACTTCGCTGCCGTCTCGCCCGCAGGCTTCGCAAACGAAGCGATCTCCTTGGCGGTCTTCACGTCCCAGACGCGCAGCACGCTGTCTTCACCACCGGCAGCGACGCGGTCTCCATCCAAGGAAACGTCGCAGGTTTGCATGAAGTCGATCGTTCCAGGCAGCAACACCGGAGCACTCGCGTCCTCGCCGATCATGCGCACTTGCTTGTCGCCGCTGGTAGTAACGATGCGTGTGGTGGCACCGAGGTAACGGACGCTGGTGACCTCCTTGTCCCAGCCGTCGATGTTCTTGCGGCGATCACCTTTGATCCAATCCCACACCTTGACCGCATTGTCGGCACCACTGCTCACCACCACCCGACCATCAGCACGCCAGCTAACCCCCATGACGTGATGCGTGTGACCTTCGAAAGTTTTCAAAAGCTTGCCACTCGCGATCTCAGAGATGCGCAGTTGCTTGTCCGCTCCGCCGCTCGCGATGAGCTTGCCATCCGGGGAGTAGTCCAGGCTGAGCACGGTGTCGCTGTGGCGATCCGAGATGGTCTTGATGAGCTTTCCAGAGGCGCTGTCCCAGAACGTGATGTCACCATCGCGAGACGGTGCGCCGCTGCCGACAGCAACCGTCTTGCCATCCGGGCTGAAGTCGATGGCGTTCACGCGATCCGTGATGGGCGAAAGCGTGTCACCCGTGCCCAGCGTGCGTTCGAGCTTCCACTCCTGGGCAGGCAAAGGGGTAGCAACCACCGGCTTCGCTGCCTTCGTGGCAGCAGCGAGATCAGCTGACGCTTTCTTCTGGGCTGCTTGCGCGGCGGCGAGTGCAGCCTTGGCAGCGACAGCGGCTTTCTCTGCGTCGCCTTGCAGCTTGGTGACTTTCGGAAGTTCAGCCGCTGCATCTGCGGCGGCAGTCTCGGCAGCTTTCGCTGCATCGTTGGCATCGGTTTCCGTCTTCACTGCCGCGTCGAGCTTAGTCTTCGCATCCGTCTGCTTCTTCGTGAGGGCTGCATCAGGTTTGTCTTTCGGAAGCTTGGCCACTGCTGCCGCGGCTTCATCATAGGCCTTTTGCGCCGCAACCTTTGCATCAACGGCTGGCTTCACGGCTTTGTTCTTTTCCTCGAGCTTCTTCTTGGTGTCAGCAATCGCTTCATTCGCCTTCTTCACGCGCTCCTTGAGCGCTGTGACTTCTTTGTCGCTCTCGGCAACAGCGGCAGTTTGGAAAGCCGCTTCCAAGGTAGCGATACCTGAAACGCGATTGAGTTTCACCAATTCCGAAAGCGGCGGCGGCGTGACAGTCGTCTTCCACAGCTTCACTTCGCCAAAACTGCCGCTGGCAAGCTGCGAACCATCCGGGCTAAAGGCCAGCGCGAGCGTCATATCGCGATGCGCTACGAACAGCGCGATCAGCTTCTTGGCCGCCACGTCGTAGATGAAGATCTGGTTCGCCCGACTGCACGCGACAAGTTCTCCGCCCGGCGACATGGCGACGGCGTAGATCGGATTTAAACCGGGAGGCAAAGGTTGCCACGCGATCTCCTGCGCCTTCTTCTCGCCCGCCTTCGCGCCTTGATCGATCCACAGCTTCAAGAGTGCGAGTTCCTCAGCCGAGAGATTCACCGCGCCGACCTTGTTGCCCTTTGGCGGCATCTCGGAGTCCGATTCATGAATGGCGGACTGGAAGAGCAAACTCTCGGATGCCTTGCCTGGAACAATCGCCGGGCCGGACTCGCCGCCCTTCAGCATGAGGGCTGGCGTCTCGATGTTCAGGTCCGCTTTGGTCGTGGTCTTGTTGTGACAGGCAGTGCAGTTCGTCTTCAAGATCGGCACGATTTCCTCGTGGAAATCCACAGGCGTTTTGCGATCAAGCTTCGCTACAGGAAGCGTGGCGGCACTCGCTGCGAGCGACAGCAGTGTTATCGACAGCATCAAACTAAGGCGTGCATGGAATCCCATCGTCTTCATGTGTGCGAGGTTCATCATTTCTTCGCCTCCGTCTTGGGTGCAGGCATTGCGGTTGCAGGTTTCGGCTCGGGCTTGGGAGCTGTGGTCACACGAACGATGAATGGCTTCGAATGCACCGTCGCGACCACATCCTTGGGCTTGGCCTTCGGATCACTCGGTTGGTGCTTGAACTTTGCCGTGGTTTGCAGATGCACCGGGTAATCACCGGGCTTGAGCTTCAGCTTCGCTACGTCGAGGCTCAAGGAACCGGACACTCCCTTCGCGGCGATGTCGATTGTAGGCGGAGGCGTCAGCGATCCGAGAGCGGTGAGTTTCACTGCATCCGCGAAGCCAGCACGACGAGTGAGTTTCAATGGCACATCGATCTTGCCGGTCGTGGTGACTTCATAGATCGTTGCCGCAGGCTCCACCAGCAGTGGTGCCTCGGAGGCCACGACACCCAGGCCGATCTCCCTGGTGAATCGAGTGTAAACGGCTGCTTTTGTCATGTCCGCCGTTGCACGCACCACTGTCGCTCCGCGTGCGATTTTGGCCACGTCACCACTCTTGCCGATGATGCGAACTGCACCGCCCCACGGCTCCGATTTATCATCGGCGCTGAAGCTGATGTAGCCCACGTCTCGCCCCTCTGAAATCAAGCCACCGAGAGCTGTCACGCCAGGAGGCAAACCCTCAGCACTGAGCGTGATCGGCCCGGTGAAACCACGCTCGCGCAGGGCCACCACTTTGAAGGTTGCCACGCCACCGCGCCACAACGGAGCAGATGTGATGGTAGCTGCTGTCTTCTTCGCCGGAGCTACTTCACTCGGCAAGGCCACCAATTCAAACGCCACTCCCGGAGGCTGAACGCTGAGTTTAAACGGCACGCGAGTGGGGAATAGATTGCGCAACTTCACGCGATAGGTGCCATCTTCCTTCGCCTCGAATCGATAAACCGGATCAGCCCAGCCCGCATCAAACTCATCCTTCGCAGCGAGAGCGGGACGATCATTCGCCTCAGCGATGAAGGTCGCTTTGTCACCATCGAGCTTCTCCACCAGGAAAAACGGATCAGCGTCGTAGCCGAGTCGTGCTGACTTCAGTTCAATGATTCGCACGTCCCCTTTCTTGGCCGCGAACGTGAAGTAGCGAGCCTTGCCGCGAGCCGGAAACCAGCCCTGATACGTGGTCTCTAATGCGACCGGCTTCGATAGATCCGCATCGAGTTTCTCGCTCGGCCTGAGCGCAGGTATCTCTTCCAATCCACTCGCGCCCGGCTTCGAAATCGAGAGCACAAAGGGATACTCAGCATCACCTCGGAACATCAGATCACGCAGCTCAAGGCTGAACGTGCCATCGCTAGTCGGCGTGAAATTCACCTCGCCGCCCACATCCATGCGAGCAATCACGGAAGACGCAGCGTCACGAATGGCCACCACCGGCTCCATGCGCGAGTCGAGCATCTCAGGCTTGCACAAGATCTGCACGGCCTCGCCCTTCTTCGCATCGAACGAGATGATTGCCTTATCCTGTTTGAGCGAGTTGCCAACGATCACCTGCCCCATCGACGCCATGGGCGCCTTGTCCTTTAGTTGCACCACGGGTAGCTTCGTGATCGCAAAGCCACGCGGATTGCTGATACCGTAGCGCCCAACAACGCGCACATCGCAGTAACCGGCGGGCGCATCTTTGGCGATGGTCAGCGTGAAGACATTGGGCTTGGTCCCAGGCTTGCACTCGATGCCCTTGGCCGAGAAATGCAGTCGCGAAGCGCCTTCCAAGTCCGTGCCGGTGATCGTGACTTCGGTCGTCGTGCCCATCTGCGCCGCACACGGATAGATCGTGTTCAGGATGGGATGTGGAAGCGTGGATTGAGCCGTGAGGATCAACGGAAGCAGGAAGGCAGGCAAAAGCACTGCCTTCCCGACAACACGGGGCATGATGCGGAAACAGTTCATCGGAGTGACCGGTGGTCGTTGGCTTGGAGCGTCTAGTGATTGAACAAGAACTCCTTCGTATTGATCAGCGCCCAGAGCAGATCCTCATAGGCCTGGCGCTTCGCGGCGACGAGTTCCTTGTCGGTCTTGCCTGCCGTGCGTTTCTCGATGTGAGCCAGGCCGAGCTTCACCTGCTGCGGTGTTGGCTGGCGTGAGGCAACCCATTGATAGATCTCCGTGAGCTTCGCTTCGTCGTTGCGCTTGGTGTCCGCAGCCAGCAACGCAGCGCGTCCCTTGTCGTCGGTAAGCTTCTTCTGGATGTCGGGCGCGTTGATGAGGTGCAGGCTCTGCGCGAGGCTGCTTTCCTGAGTGCGCTCGCATTCACAGGCGCTGCTACCTTCTGGGCGACCGAAGACGGTGAGAAAGTAGTTGGTCGTGTTGAAGCTGTTGTCTGGCAACGCCGTGGCGCGAGTGCCCACGGGCATGCCATCGAAGCTACTCTTCGCATCGACGACGTTGTTGATCGCATCGAGCAGCACCTCGGCCTGGAGGCGCTTCGGGTAGTAGCGGCTGAAGTTCTGACGGTCGATGGAGTTGTGCGCGTTGGGCACGGCGCTGAGCTGGTAGGTCGTGCTCTGCACCATGGTGCGGATGAGTTGTTTCAAATCATAGCCGCTGGCGACAAAGGACTTCGCCATCGCATCGAGAAGCTCTGGGTTCGATGGCGGGTTCGAGTCGCGCATGTCGTCCTCGGGTTCGATGAGGCCGCGGTTGAAGAAGTGCTTCCAGTAGCGATTCACCAGCGCCTTGGCGAAGAACGGGTTCTCCTTGCTGCCCATCCAATCAGCGAGCGCGACGCGAGGATCGTCATCAGGTGCGAGCGCGAGTGTCGGCGAACCAAGGCCGGTGGGCTTCACGGGCTGCTTGGTGCGGATGTTGATGGCCTGGGCTTCGGCACGCTTGGTGAAGACGACGTCTTCGCCGGGAAGGTTCGTCGCCTTCTTCGACACCGTGCTAAAAAAGGCAGCGAAGCCGTAGTAGTCCTGCTGGCTCCACTTCTCGAACGGATGGTGATGGCACTGCGCGCACTGCAAGCGCTGGCCGAGGAAAAGCTGCGCCGTGTCTTCCATCTGAATGGTCGTGTCCTTCGCCTGCCGATACCACGTCACTGGCGGTGCGGTGTTGATGTCACCGCTGGCGGTGATCACATCGCGCACGAACTCATCGTAGCGCTTGTTGTCGGCGAGGCTGTCACGAATCCAGCGATGGAAGACGAAGTTGCCGCGCGCATCCTTCGGCTCGGCGCGCTTGTTGCGCAGCAAGGCGCTCCATTTGCCTGCGAAGTAGTCGGCGTATTCATCGCTCGCGAGCAGCTTGTCCACCCAGGCCTCGCGCTTCTTCGGATTGCCATCGGAGATAAAGCTCTGCACTTCACTCGGCGTCGGCAGACGGCCTGCGATGTCGATGGTCACGCGACGGATGAAGGTGTTGTCGTCGGCGATGTCCGAGGGCGGGAGGCCGAGCATCTTGAGCTTATTGAAGACCAGATCGTCGATGAAATTCTTCGACTTCGGCAGGTTCGCCACAGGCGCACCGAGCGGAGCCGTCGCGCGGAAGACGGCGATCTTGCCCTGGTAGCGAATCATCACTGCAACCTCGCCCGGCAGATCAAACATTTTCACCAAGCCGCCTTCCGTGGTCTCGGCCATGCTCTTGTCATTCGGCTCATAGAGCGCGCTGCGAGTCACGTCGCGCACGTAGCCATCGGAATACTTCGCCAGGACCTTGAGCTGCTGATTGGTCTTTAGCTTCATCAACTGCTGCGAAGGTTGCACTTCGATGGACACAATCTTTGGGTCCGTATCCTTGCCCCAAGGCATGCCAATGCTGATCCACTTCTTGAGGATCGCGTATTCTTCCGACTTCGCGTCGAGCTTCTTGCCGCCACCGTGCGGAGTGAGGTTGATCGCTTTGGTGAGGAGCAAACTTTGATCCGGCGCTGCAGGGAACACACGGCGACCGCGCGCTTCCTTCACGATGTGCTCGAAGTCCTCCTGCGGCTCGAAGCCGAGAAGCGAGAGCTTGAAACCGTTTTGACCCGATGCCTTGCCATGGCAGCCCCCTGAGTTGCAGCTCGCCTTCGTGAAGATCGGCACGATGTCGTTGGTGAAGTTCAACGGACGTTCCTCGGCTCGTGCGACGAGCGCCGTGGACGTCAGGAGTGCGATGAGAGCGAGCCTTTGCATGGCTCTACATAAGGATCAGGCGAGCCCTTACTTTCAGCTACCGCCAGAGGTCAGGTCAGTTCTGTCATCGGCTGCAAGCTATCGGGCACGAGATACTGCGGACGACCCGCATGATCCGTGAGCGTCACCTTGTTCACGTCAATACCCAGACGGTTGTAGAGCGTGGCGAAGACTTCGCCGAAGCGCACCGGACGATCCACGGCTTCACCGCCGAGCTTGTCAGTCGCGCCAATGACCTGACCATGCCTCATGCCGCCACCAGCGAGCATTGCGCAAGAAACCCGAGGCCAGTGATCGCGACCACCTTTGTCATTGATCGTCGGCGTGCGGCCAAACTCGCCCCACACTACCACGGACACATCTTTGTCCATGCCGCGCTCATGAAGATCCGTGACGAGCGCTGAGAGGCCGCGATCCAGCAAAGGAAGATCCTCACGGAGCTGACCGAAGTTGTTTGAATGATAGTCCCAGCGACTGAAGCCCAGCGTCACCACGCGTGCACCGGCTTCCACCAGACGACGTGCCGCGAGGAAGTGCTCTGTGAGGCGCGGGCCGCCGTCATCGCGGAACTGATTGAAGCCCTTGCCGTAGCGCTCGTAGATGCCCGGGTCTTCCTTCGAGAGGTTCAGCGCATCGAGCAACTTCGAGCTGGTGAGCACGCCCATGGCTTGCTCATTGAAGGTGTCGAGCCCCGACATCAGTCCGCTGGAATCCATGTCGCGACGGAAATCATCGAAGCTCTTCAGCAAGGTCGCACGATCATGCAATCTCTCCAAGCTGATGCCATTGAGCGACATGTCGTCGGTGCCGCCACCGCGATTGGGCTGGAAAGGACCATGCGCCACTCCGAGGAATCCCGGCTCACCTGTGCGAGCCCAGGGCATGTGCCCCATCTTCGGCGACAGACCAGCAAACGCAGGCACCGCCCGATCCGTCTGCCCCTGAAGCTTCGAGACCACGGCTCCGAACGAAGGCCAACCTCCAGGCGGCTGACCTTTCGAGCTGCGACCCGTCAGGCATTGAAACGCATCGTGCGATGGCTCACAGTCCGCCATCGAGCGGATGATGGTGAACTTGTCCATCATCTTCGCCAGCTTCGGCAGGTGCTCGCAGATCTGGAGGCCAACGACGTTGGTGTTGATCGGTTTGAACTCACCGCGAATCTCGCTCGGCGCATCCATCTTGAGATCCACCATGTCTTGATGGGAAGGCCCACCCGGCAGGAAGACCATGATCACGGCTTTGTGGTTGCTCCTCGTGCCCTGCGAACTCTCCGCACGCAGCAGGTCGGGCAATGACAATCCACCCATCGCGAGACCTCCGATCTTGAGGAAGTCGCGACGCACAAGGCCATCGCAGAAGCGTCCGCCGTTCGAGCTGTGCAGGGTGAGCATGGGCGGAAAGTAAGCTGCGGGGAGGGGATAACTTTCAGGGAGTAATGGACACCCAGGGTCCTCGGCAAATCGAAATGGGGATTGCGAAGCTACTCGCGCTGAGTAGCTTCCAGCAGCCATGAATACCGCTACCATGCCCGCATGGACAGTCCAGCGCCCAGACCAATCGTCGATGAGTTCACCCTCGCCAAAGGTGATCCCACTGATGTCCAAGACGGAAGCAGACGCGATTATCTCGAAGATGCCGCAGCGTTCCTCAGAGTGGATCGTGGACATGATCCAGCGGAACCTTGGTCACTCGATGCCCTCCGTGATCGACAGATTGCTGAAATAGCAGCTATTAGCGAGTGGATCAACTTTCACAGTTTGTGGTTAGAGGTTGCGGTAGTCGGAGATCTTCGACTTGGCGGAACTGAGCATGATATCGAGTGGCTAGGCGAACCGCCAACTTGGGTTCGACGCGTTTCTAAGCCTACGGATGAAACTAGATGTATCGGATACGGATTTACTGCGGGGAACTCACCTTGCCTGCATTTACGGCCAGCCTGCCTGAGCGATTATTTGATGCGTCTTGTGCTGCTATCGGAGGTGTTTCCCTCAGTTGCCTATCAACTGGAAGGTTGGATTCGACTCCCACGAAGAATTGAGGTCGTAACCAAACAGAGATTGATCCCCGGCCGCCTACTCAGTGACCTCGCTGCCGACATCGGAAAGAAGGAGATGCAGGCCCAAGTCGATCATTGGTTTCGCAAGCGTGGTTTCGGCAAACTCTACCTGACGCAGCAGATAGGGCCTTCACACGCCTGGTATCGCCCGGCAGACAATCTCGCGATCTTCGATGCAAAACCAGCCAACTTGATCGAGTGGGATGGACACTTGTTTCCCATCGACGTGATTCCCTTGCAGCCGGAGGGAGCCTTGCTCAGAGCAATCCTAGCAGCAGTGGAGTAGCCCGATCAAGCTCATCAAATCAACTCCGGCATCGCCGACCAGCCATCCACCAGATACTGGGGACGACCGGCGAGATCATTGAGCACGGTCTTGGTCGTGTCGATGCCGAGGAACTTGTAAAGGGTGGCAAAGACTTCGCCGAAGTGGACGCCGCGTTCGGTGGGTTCGCCGCCGAGCTTGTCGGTCTTGCCGATGACTTGACCGCGCTTGAAGCCTCCACCCGCGAGCAGTGCATTGCCCACGCGGGGCCAGTGGTCTCGACCGCCGTCTTTGTTGACGATGGGTGTGCGGCCAAACTCGCCCCAGGCGACCACGGCCACGTCCTTGTCGAGACCTCGATCATGCAGGTCCTGCACCAGCGCGCTCATGCCTTGATCGAAGAGCGGCAGGTGACGCAGGAGCTGCGGGTAGTTCCGATCATGGAAGTCCCAGCGTCCGAAGTTAAGCGTCACCACACGCGCACCTGCTTCGACGAGACGACGTGCGACAAGGAAGTGCTCGAGATTGAGCGGAGCACCGTCGCCGTAGTTCTTCGGGTCGCCCTTGCCGTAGCGTTCGCGGGTCTTCGGATCCTCTTTGGAGAGGTCGAGCGCATCGAGCAACTTGGAACTCGTGAGCACGTTGAGCGCCTGCTGATTGAAGCTGTCCATGCTGCTCACGATGCCGCTCGCGTCCACATCACGACGGAAGGTATCAAAGCCATTCAGCAGCGCCTTGCGATCCTCCAGCCGTTCCAGCGAGATGCCATTGAGTTTCAGATCGTCCATCCCAGCACCATTGGGGCGGAACGCCGAGTGCGCTGGGCCAATGAATCCAGGATGTCCAGGCGACCCATACGGAGGATGCCCTGCTTTCGGCGCGAGGCCAACAAAGCCTGGGATCGCGGGATTCGCCTGGCCTTGCAAACGCGACACCACGCTGCCGAGCGATGGCCATCCACCCGGAGGCTGCACCTGGCCACGAGGTGGACGTCCGGTGTAGCAAATGAAGGAATCATGGTCGCCGCTGAGCGATCCATACATCGAGTTGATGGGCACCAGCTTGTCCATCATCTGCGCCAATCGGGGTGCGTGCTCGGAGATGCGAATGCCCGGCACGTTCGTGCCGATCGGCTTGTAGGGACCGCGAATCTCGGCGGGCGCATCCATCTTGAGGTCCCACATGTCTTGATGCGGAGGTGCCCCACAGAGGTAGATCATGATCACGCTCTTGAAGCCACGCTTCGTGCCGTTCTGTGACTCGGCATTGAGCAACTGCGGTAGCGAAAGACCGCCCATGGCCAGGCTGCCGATACGCAAAAAATCGCGCCGCGATACGCCGTCGCACAAGGCTTTTCGTTGGGGACCGTAGAGTGAGAGCATGGTTTGGGGGTGCTCTACATAAGGTCGGAAGCGCCCGGATGTTTCACAAGACCGAGTCCACCGCGACTCGCAGCGCCTTCGCCATGCGCTGCATCTCATCCTCTGTCGCACACAGCGGCGGCATCAGCACCAGCGTGTTCAGCACCGGTCGTGTGAGCAAGCCATGCTCACGCGCCGCTAGGCAGATCCGTGGGCCAACGAGTTCCGCGCTGCACACTTCTATGCCCGCGATGAGTCCGACTTGCCGCACTTCCTTGATCGCCGGATGCGCGCGGAACACATCGAGCGCACGCGAGAACTGCTCCACCTTCTGCGGCAGCAGTTCGAGCACACGCTCGTCCTTAAACACCTGCAAGCTCGCCAGTGCCGCCGCGCAGCCGGCTTGGTTCGCCGTGTAGCTGTGACCGTAGTAGAACGTGTTTCCTGGCGCGAGGAAACTCGCAAACAGCCGCTCGGTGGTCAGTGTGGCTGCGAGCGGCAGGTAGCCACCCGTGATGCCTTTGGCCATCGCGATGATGTCCGGCACCACGTCTTCATGCAGGCACGCGAACATCTTCCCCGTGCGACCGAAGCCGGTCATCACCTCGTCCAGCATGAGCAGCACATCGTTCGCCCGGCACCAAGACTCGAGTTGCTTCAGCATTCCCTGCGGCCACACCCGCATCCCCGCTGCGCCCTGGATCAAAGGCTCAATGATGACCACTGCGAGACGCGAGGCATCGATTTGATCGAGCGCCTCCATCGAAGCCACGCGCACGACGTTGTAGCCGAAATCATTGCCCGAGCCCTTGAGGGCCGGCAGTCCGCCTAGTGAGGCCGCGCCGAGCGTGTCGCCGTGATACGCGCGATCAAAGGACAGGACGATGTCGCGCTGCGGTGCGCCGTTCTGCTTCCAGTATTGCAACGCCATGCGCACACCGGCTTCGATGGCCGTGGAGCCATTGTCGGAGTAGAACACGCGCGTCAGCTTCCCGCCGGGGAAGAGATCCACGAGTTGCTTCGCCAGCTCAATCGCCGGTGGATGCGTGAAGCCGAGGAACGACGTGTGCGCGACCGTGTGGAGCTGTTTCGTGATTGCCGCCGTGATGGTCGGGTGATTGTGCCCGTGGATATTGGTCCAGATGGAGGAGTTCCCGTCCAAATACTCGCGCCCGTTTTGATCACGCAGCACGCAGCCTTGGCCGCTCACCAGCATCAACGGCACATGCTCCGGCGCGCACCAGTCCTGCATCGGCGTGAACGGATGCCAGAGGTGCTGCTTTTCCAGAGCGATGAGATGTTGCCAGTCGGCCATGCGTGCTGATAGCGCGCAGGATGCGTGCGTCCAATGGCGTTATGAGGACGATGAAGAGGAGCGATTCAAAAGTGCTTGCTGCGCTACCGAAGGACGATGCTTCGTCACTGAGCGCCGAGCGATGCGCCGCAAGGTAAACCTTGAACTCCAGCACCACAGCTTCACGATGGGTGGATGAATCGTCGTCAGTTCATCGGGAGCACCAGCGCTACGCTGGTATTGGCGGGCTGTGCGCATCGCCAGCCTATCGCCGAGGCGGTGGAGCGTTGCCTTCAGCGCATCGACGAGATCGACAAGCACGGGCCAGCGATCAACTCGGTGATCGAGATCAATCCTGACGCGCGACGCATCGCTGAGGCCCTCGAAGGCAGGTCGCCCCTGAGCGCGTTGCACGGAGTGCCGATCCTCATCAAGGATAACATCGAGACTGCCGATGCTATGGAGACGACGGCAGGATCGCTGGCGTTGGTGGGGGCGAAACCCAAGCGCGACGCCTTCATCGTGGAGCGGCTGCGAGCATCGGGTCTGGTGCTGCTGGGCAAGACGAACCTCAGTGAGTGGGCGAACATCCGCTCCTCCAAATCGACCAGCGGCTGGAGCGCGCGTGGCGGGCTCACGCGCAATCCGCATCGGCTCACGCACAACACCAGCGGGTCGAGTTCAGGCTCAGCGGCAGCCGTCGCGGCAGGGCTGGTGCGACTAGCGATTGGAACGGAGACGAATGGCTCCATCGTTAGTCCCGCGAGCGCGTGTGGAATTGTGGGATTCAAGCCGACCGTCGGTATGGTGAGCCGCGCGGGGATCATCCCGATCACGCACTGGCAGGACACGGCGGGACCGATGGCGCGCACGGTGCGCGAGGCGGCGATGCTCATGAACGTGATCGCTGGCCACGACGAGCGCGATGCGATGACGAAAGACGCGCGAGTGATGGACTTCACCGCCGGGCTGCGAGCGGATGCCTTGAAGGGAAAGCGGCTCGGTGTTGTGCGTGCGATGAGCGGCGAGCACGCGCAGGTGCTCGCCTTGTTCGAGCAAGCTCTGAAAGCCATGCGCGATGCAGGGGCGATCATCGTCGATCCCGTGCAATTGCCGCATCGTGACGAGATCAATCGCTCGGCGTCCCGCGCGATGCTCACGGAGTTTCGTGCCGACTTGAATGCCTACCTTGAGGAACGCGGCGCGAACGTGAAGTCGCTCGCTGAGGTGATCGCCTTCAATGAAGCGCACCGCGAGCAGGAACTTCGGCACTTTGGCCAGAAGCTTTTCGAGCTGGCTGAGAAGCTCGGCACCGAAGAAGCCATCGCGATGGCCAAGGCAGCGCGTGCTGAGGCAAGCCGACTCGCGGGCACCGAGGGCATTGATGCGGCGCTGCGTGAGCATCAGCTTGATGCACTGATCTGCCCGACGAATGATCCGATTCACAAGACCGACTTCGCCAAAGGCGATGCTCGCGTGCGAGTGAGCAGTTCACCCGCAGCTATTGCTGGCTATCCGCATCTCACGGTGCCGATGGGCTTCGTGGATGATCTGCCGGTGGGCTTGTCGTTCTTCGGCGGAGCCTGGAGCGATGCGTCGGTGCTGGCGCTGGGCTACGGCTTTGAGCAGGTGATGCCTGCTTTCCGAGAACCGAAATTCCGCGCTGACTGATCGCCACACCAAACACGCGGCATCACTTCGGACTCTTCTTTCCCTTCTTGCCTTTGCCCTTGCCCGCAGGCTTTTCGCGCAAGGGCCAATCAGGGTCTTCCGTGCGCTGGCTACTCATCAATTCACGAGCACGGGCCACGATTGCCGGGTTCTCGGCAGCCACGTTGCGCTGCTCACCCGCGTCGGTCTTCAGATCGTAGAGTTCGAATGGAGCCGAGGGACCATTGAGCACAGCTTTCCAGTTTCCAAATCGAACCGCCTGCAACGACGCACCCTCATGTAGTTCCCAGTAGAAGCACTCGCGTTGGGGAGCCGATCCGCCTTTGAGCAGGGGCACAATCGAAAGCCCGTCAGTCTTCACCTGAGGAGGCAGCTTGACGCCAGCGAGTTCAGCCGCCGTGGGCATGAAATCCCAGAAGGCCCAGGGCTCATCGGAGACGCGACCCGCAGGCACTTGGCCTGGCCAGCGAGCGATGCAGGCCTGACGAAGCGCACCTTCATAGAGGTCGCGTTTGAAACCGCGAAGTCCGTTGGCGGCTTGATTGAAATGGCGACCCAGTTCGCTCTTCGGGTCCCAGGATGAACCATTGTCTCCAGAGATGATGACCAGGGTGTTGTCGTCGATCTTGAGTTCCTTCAGCACATCAAGGAGGCGGCCCACATCGGTGTCGAGACGAGTGATCATCGCGGCATAATTCTTCTGCGTCTCAGTCCAGGGCTTGTCCTTGTAGATGCCCTGGTCGTCGATCTCAAAGGTGCCGTGCGGCAGCGTGATCGCGTAGTAGAGGAAAAAGGGCTCCGTGCGGTGCTCGCGCACGAACTTCAGCGTCTCGTCAGCGATGAGGTTCTG
>CAUJJC010000062.1 GCA_963204975.1 Verrucomicrobiota bacterium
TCGCTTTGAAACCGTGGCCGACCTCCGCGCTCTCATGGCCAGGGCAGATCGTGAGCACAAGCCGCTCTTCGTGAACTTCGGCTTCCGCGAGCTGTATGCGGAGACCAAGCCCGACATCCTCGCCCTTCTAGATGATCGCACCCTCTTCGACCCCGTGGCCAGCCTTCCTGGATTATTTCTCAGCACCAGCCGCGAAGTCGTGCGCTATCGTTCCACGTCCACTCCACCCTAGAATCGCTTCAAGTGCCAACGGACTCCCATCGTCTGGCCCATGCACCGCTTTTTCCTCCAGCTTCAAAACCTCCTCGCCTGGACCCGGAGCCCCCGCTCGCTCCCCGGCTGGCGATGGCTGGCCATGCTCAGCACCGTGACCGTGACCTTCATGGTCGTGCAGAACCTCTGTGGCTTCCCCCTGACCTACAAGATCAACGTCGGCCCCGATAAGCGCATCGAAGTCGCCCGCGAATACACCGGGGCCTACCGCTGGCACCTGCCGCATAGCTGGCGGAAATCCCTCGCCTCCTGGCGCATGGTCTTGTTGGAAAACGGCAAGCCGATGAGCCGGACCGACCGCATCAGCGATGTGACGGGCTATCAGGCCAGCCATTACTTCATCTCCAACAGCCTCGTCTATTTCGGCTCCGCCAATGGCAGCGACGTGCGCAAGAACGGCAAGCGCTACGAACTCGTCGCGCCCAAGGTGATCTCCGAGGAGTGGCTCACCGTCGCCCTCGTCCTCTGGGTGCTCTCCCTCACCATGACGCTCCGCCTTGGATCGTCCGACTGGCTGCGCGCGCTGCTTCGAAGCATCGGACGCGTGCCCATCTGGGTGCCCGCCGTGCTGGCGATGAGCGTGGCCGCCGCCGATCTTTACCTGCATCCCGACCGCTCCCACGGCGTCATGCTGGTCAAAGGCCTGCCCGACAGCGATGCGGGCGGCTGGCTTCAGCTCGCCACCCGATTGTCCGAAGGGCATGGGCTGGATTCCATCTTCGGAGCCCAGCGCCCGCTCTACGCCGTGCTGCTGGCCGTGCTGCACATGATCCACCCCAGCTTGACCTTGTCGAAGTTGCTCAATGTGGCCCTCCTCGGCATCGCCAGCGCCAGCGTCTTCGCCCTTGGCCGCGCCATGCGCGCCCCGTGGGCAGGGCTGGCCACCGTGATCTTCCTCGTGCTCGCCCGCGATCACCTCATGCAGGTTCACACCCTGCTCACCGAGCTGCCCGGCCTCGCCTTCGGCACCCTGGCCGCCACCCTCCTCGTCATCGCCCTGCACCATCGCTCGCTGAAACTCACCGGCCTCGCGGGACTCACCGCCGGTCTGGGCAATATCTGCTGCGGCGAACTCCTCCTCGCCCTGCCGCTCACCGCGCTGGCCCTCGTTGCCATCGGCTGGCGCAGCCGCATGAAACCGGACTTCATCCTCAAGCTCGCCGCCGTCTTCACCCTCGGTGCCACCCTTGCCCTCGGCCCCTGGATGGTGGTCCAGAAGGTCCGCTTTGGCATCCTCACCTTCTCCTACAACAGCGCGGAACTCCTCGCCGGTGGAGCCGATCCCGTGCATGGCAAGCTCAGCCTGGAACACCATCGCGAAGCCGGTGCCCTCGGCCTTGATTCCGACCGTGTGGCTGATCGTTACCGCTTCTTTAGCGAGCGCTTCGCCCGTCATGTGAAAGCCGATCCGCTCGGCTACCTCGTCCGCGTCATCCGCGCCACGGGCTACAGCTTTCACTACCTGCGCAGCAGCGATCCCATCATCCGCACTCTGATCGGCCTCACCCTCCTCGGTGCCGGGCTCATCGGGGCCGCGCGCTGGCGCTCGTGGCAGCCGCTGGCGATCTGCGCAATCCTCATCTACCTCGCCGCCCAGAGCATGGATGACTGGTCCAGCGAGTGGCTCACCGCCAGCTTGCTCATCCTGCTCTCCCGTCGCTGGCGCGGCACACGCCTCACCGCCATCGTTATGGTCACCATCATCGCCATTGCCTGCATCGTCCTGTGCGGCCTCGCTGGCAATGTCGCCAGCCGCCGCTTCTGGGTGGTGGCCGATGGGGCGCTCGTGCTGCTCTGGCTCGTGAGCATCAATCACGCGCTGCAACTCCTCTTCGCCCTCGTCGCCCGCATTCCGGTGCTCAATCGCGGCATGGTCCCCGGCCCCGCGCCAGCCGTGCTCTCCAGCAGCATCCAGCACACCCTTCGTCCCCTGCCTCGCCTGGGTATGGCCGTTGCCATCGTCAGCCTCACCGCCATCGGCATCATCAGCATCCGCCACCTCATCGGCCCCCGCCCCTATTTCTCCCCGGAGATCATGGCCACCCTGCCTGCTGCCTCGCCCGACCCCAAGGACTCCGGCGTGGCCCTGTGGTTCGACGACTTCTCCTTCACCCTCGGCAAAGGCGAGCATGTGCCGCACTGGCTGCCCTATTATGCCCCGTCCAATGACGCCCGCTGGATCGCCCGCCCGCGCATCGTATTCAGCGATGGCAGCCTCGGCAGTCGCACCATCGTCCGCGCCTCAACCTCCGAAATCCCACGCCCGCCCCGCTGGCAGCTCACCCGCTGCTACGGTGCCCCCGTCACCCTGCACGACTCGCTCTCCCTCTCCAACATTGGCATCCTGGAACTCCACCGCATCGAACCCGCCAGCTCACGCTGAGACCTCAAAACCATGTTCCGCACCATCGAGCTATCGCATCCCGACTACGCGCCACCGGGCGTCACCTTCGTCACCGTCAAGTCCCCTGCCCTCAAGCGCCGCGCCGACATCACCTGCTACGTCCCTCCAGGCATCAAGACGCAACAGCTCCCCATCGTCACCCTCCTGCACGGCATCTACGGCAGCCACTGGGCCTGGCTTTTCAAAGGCGGAGCCCATCGCGTGCTTGATCGCCTCATCGAGCACGAAGACCTCCCGCCCATGATGCTCGTCATGCCCTCCGATGGCCTCTGGGGTGATGGGTCCGGCTACGTCCAGCACACCGATGCCAACTACGCCGCCTGGATCATCGACGAAGTGCCCGCCGCCGCAACCATCGTGGAACCCAACACCGTTGGAGCCAAACGCTTCATCTCCGGCCTCTCGATGGGTGGCTACGCAGCCCTCAGACTGGGAGCCCTGCACGCTGATCAATTCGCCGCCATCAGCGCCCACAGCAGCGCCACCGACCTCGCCCGGCTCATCGCCGCCGTTGAGGAATCCGAGAGCGCCTTCGACCTCGCCGAAACGCAGCCCCTGCAAGCCCTCGAATGCCTCAAGGCCAACGCGCATCGCCTGCCGCCCTTGCGCTTCGACTGCGGCACCGAGGACTTCCTCCTGGAGCACAACCGCCGTCTCCACGCTGAACTCGACCGCGCCGCGATCCCCCACGTTTATGAAGAATTCCCCGGCGGCCACACCTGGGACTACTGGCACGAGCACCTCGCCGACTCGCTCCGATTCTTCGGACGTCTGCTCACTGCATCGGCAGCATGAATTCCTTCTGCTCCGCGCCGCGCCGAACAACGATCTTCACCTTATCGCCGATCTGGTGAGAGTCCATCAGATGGCCGATGAGTTCGCCCTCGCTCAAGGGTGAGTTCAGGCCATCAATCGAGATCACCACATCGCCTTCCTTGATGCCCGCCTTCATCGCGGCGGCGTGGATGCCATACTTGCCCACGCCCTTCACCTTGAAGCCCATGCCTTGTCCTTCGGCGGCTTCCAATCTCATGCCGCCCAGCACCATCCCGCGCTCCGGCCAGATCGTCGCACGCTCCGTGACTTGCGACTTGCGCCGCCAGCCCTGGGGGAGAGTCAGCGTCACCTTCACCTCGCTGCCTGCACGCTTCAGCACACAGTCCACGGTAGCCACATTGGCCGTGTGGTGCAGCGCATAGCTCACATCCGCGATGGAAACCAGAGGCTGTCCCGCGATGGACGAGATCTCGTCGCCCGATTGCACACCCGCCTTCGCCGCAATCGACTCCGGCACCACGCTCACCACCTTCGCGATCTCCTCCGAGGCCAGTGTGAGCCCCACGGTTTCAGGTTCCGGGAAAGGATAGATGAGATTCTCCGGCATCGGCTTGCGCGCCTTTCGATGCCAGGCCTGCAAGGCGCTGCCAATCATGTGACAATGCACGCAGCTTTGCACCACCTTGCCTTCCCAATCCAGCGCCGGTGTGTAGCGCTCCGCGAGATCCGGGATCTCCACCGGCTTCTGAAACGGCGTGGGCCCCGGCTGCTTGCCCGCGAGCGCCGCCTTGTTCGCCGGGTAGCCACGATGCAATTCCAGCGCTGCCTTCATCGCCTTCGAGAGCCCCTCGGTCGCGGACTCCTGGGAGTTCTTCTGGTGCTTCCATGAACCGTAGCGCCCGTAGGTAGTGCCGTCCGCATTGAGAAAAATCACCCCGTAGGACAAGTCGTAGTCGAACTGGAACGTCGTCAGGTCGATGGCATTCGCATTGATCAGCCGCACGCACACGAACTGATCCAGCATCGCCTTCATCGCCTCACCTTCCGTGAGCACCCCCGTGTCCAGACCCATGCACGCGAGACACGGCACGCAGCGCAGCACCAGCATCACCGGCTTGCCCGACTTCTTCGCCTCGGCAAACGCACCGTCCACGTCGTTGTAGTTCCATCGGTCACTCGATTCCAGCTTCGCCTTGTCCTGCCGCACCGCCCCTTCGCGGTCCTTCACCGCTTCAGCATGAAGACAGGTTCCAACAATCAAGCCAGCCAGGAAAATGCGAGAGATCATGCCGCGTGTTGTCCCAAATCCCGCACGAGGAAGCAAGCACATCCTCATCGCCGTGAGATCGATCAGACTTCACACCGTGGATCTCGATCAGCGAAACTGCTGACGCGACACTCGCGAACGCCAGCGTGCCAAGATGAAGTTACTCGCGCTCAATGAGAAGACCGCCCCCCTATCCAAGGCGGCGCGTCAGGCGAAGGGCACCATCGAAGCGAATGACGATGACATAGAAAACTATTACTCCACTACCAAGTCCGAACCTCTGCAACGCTTCCGCACCCTTTATGACAACCGGCTCCGTTAGACAGAAAACAAGGCAGCGAAAAACATCGAAATCATGAGCGGGCATCCTCAAACGGCATCCGCCTGTTCTCGCATGATCGTGTGGGATAGTGGCAGTCCAGCGTCTCATCTACTGCGCATTTTGCGGGAATATATGACTCGTTTGGCTGCGCAACATGACGTGCTTGCACCGGCCTCCGAACAGTCATACCTGGGCAGAATGAATGTTGCCCGCCAGACTGACGAGGTGAGTTGGGAGCCTCCAGGTGGTGTGCTCATCTGGATGGTCGTGGGGCTGGAATTGGTGACGTTCGGGGCTGGGATCATCGCTCTTTTGGTGCAGGAGCGTGACCACTCGCTAGAGTTTGCACAGGCGCGGCTTTTGCTAAACCAGCCGCTAGCTTTCATCAACACTCTGGTGCTGCTCACTGGCGGCTGGTGCATGGCCTGCGGTTTAAATGGGTTGCGCCTGGGACGTTCGCGCTCATCCACGCTCTGGACACTTGCTGCTGTGGTCTCAGGGGTGCTGTTTCTGATTATCAAGATGATCGAATACCGGCAGAAGGCGACGCACGGCATCGGTTTCGGTGAAGATACCTTTTTCACGCTCTATTACCTGCTTACGGGCTTTCATTTCGTGCATGTTCTCGTCGCGGTGGTGCTGCTGGGCATGCTCGCAAGGTCAGTCCGCCTCGGACACAGCCATGCGGGCAATCCACAGAACTTCGAGGCAGGCGCGGTCTTCTGGCACATGTGCGATCTCATCTGGCTGCTGCTTTACCCGGTCATCTACCTGTTATGAACCGCGTCGTCACTCGCGTCTGGCTTTTCCTCATCACACTGACCACGGCGAGTTGGCTGCTGGCGGAGCGTCACGCCGCGCCATCACTGCTGCTGGGACTGGCCGCAGTGAAGTTCACCCTCGTCGCTGGCTGGTTCATGGAACTGCGCCATGCGCACCGTCTCTGGTGGTTTTTAATCGGCGGGCTGCTTGCCGTTATTCTCGGTGGAGCAGCGCTTGTAAAGTAAGCCCATTGCCTCTCTGTAGCCGGTTGACGGATTGAGGTCTGAGTGCCGAGCATTGTGCGTCCTTGTAAGGTGGCAGTTCAGAATGAAAGGCTCGTCATGACATAGACGAAGTCGGCATCGCTGGCACTGCCGGTGTCTGAGAGGTAGCTACCGGCGAAGAGGTGGCTGTAGCCGAAGGTGAGTTTCACATGCGTGCTGGGGGCGTAGGTGACGAGCAGGTCCAGCTCGCTTCCGGCAAAGTTGGAGGCACCCGGCGAAATGGACCGCACGGTCGTCGTGGCGTTGGCGCGCCGGAGGGCGTCGTTGGTGTTGGCAAGCCAGAAGAGATGGTAGTCAAGACTGGCGGTGAGTTTGGGCACGGGTTTGGTGCTGAGATGCAGGGCGACGTTGTGCAGATTGCTCCACGAAAAGACATCCATGTAGCCGTAGTGCGGGTGGTTCGTCGGGAACAGATTCTGAAAGGCACCTTGCTCGCCATCAGCGGCATTGCCATCGCCGCTGCCATAGCTGTATTCCAGCCCGAGGCGCGGTTTCCACTCGTGCTGGAAGGTATAGCCTCCTTCGACGTAGCTGGCGAAGGAGGTCAGATCAAGGCCACCCGCAGTGCCGCTCTGCACGGCGAACTCGGCCTCGTAGTCCCACGGTCCGAGTTTGTCAGGGAGTGATTTCCAATGGGTGCCCAGCGTGAGAAAGTGGTCGTTGCGGTTCTCATCATCGAAGTAGAGCGCATAAAGCTCGGTGTCCTGGATGCCCAGTGTGGGGATGTGGGCGTAGAGGCCGGAGAGGAGTGAGTCCTTATCGCTGTCATCCATGCCGTAGCGGTCAATATTGACCACGGAAGAAATGAAGGCGTCCACCCAGAGGCCGTCCCTGCCCGTGTAGCGGAGTTTGGCAGCGTCAAAGGTGCGGCTGATGTTATTCCAGTCGAGCGGGCCGATGAGTCGCTGGTCTCCGTAGAGCAGCACCTGGCGTCCGGCCTTGAGCGAGAGAGGGAAGGCTTTGCCATCGCCGATCTCGAGATAGAGTTGTCGAAGATCGATGGGATTGTCTCCCTCCGCGCCGAGCACGCCGGGAATGTCTGCTCGGTCGCTATCAATCTCGCGGGAGTCCTGGCCTTCGGCGAAGAAGGTGAGCCATGGCGTGGGCTGGAGTTTGAGGTTGAGGCGGAAGCGATTGAGCAACCACGCATCATCATTCACGGTGCCGAGGGCGCTGTTGAAATCGAAGTTGTTCTCGCGGTATTCGAAGCGGGTTTGGTCCTCAATGCCGAATGTGATCCGCCCATCAGCAAGGGCGAGAGGATTGGGTTTCTCTGGAATGGCGTTCTGACTCCAGGCATTGGCGGAGAGAGCGAGAAGAAGAAATGCACGGGCGGGTTTCATGGCAGCAAAAGCTTTTTGAGGGCGGCGACTGTAGGCGCGATGTCCGCGCCGAGTTCTTCCTCGCGGTGGACGATCTTGCCGTCAGCATCGAGCACAGCGATCAGATTGGAGTGTGTGAGGAAGCCTTCGACGGTGGCGAACTTGAATTGAAGAGCGACGGCGAGCTGACGGATCGTTTCCTCATCAGAGATGGCGAAGGTCCAGCGCTCTGACGCTAGCTGATGTTCAGTGGCGGCCTTCTTCATTTGCTTGGGATCGTCCCGCTCGGTGTCGAAGGAAAAGAATACAAAGCCCGCCTTGTCGGCATCCTCACCCAGTGCGGATTCAATGCGCTTCATGTCTCCGATAATGCGGGGGCAGGCGAACTTGCAGGAGGTGAAGCCCATGGTGATGACTCGCGGCTTGCCCCGCAGTTGCTCCATCTTCAACTTTTCGCCTTCGTGGGTGCGCCAGATGCCGGGCAGATCATAGATCGTGGTGAACTGCGGCATTGCAGGCATGGGCGGTGCTTCCTTCACCGACTTTGCGGCGCGGAAGCCGAGGCTCGCCACGCAGTAGTCCCCCTTCAGACTGCTACGGAAGGCGTAGCGCATGAAGGCGGCGTAGTTGCTCACATCGGAGGCGAGCAGTGATCCCGCGCCACAGAAGAGCTTTCTCTCCAGTGAACCATCACCGCGTGAGTCGCCAACGACCATGGTGGAGTTGAAATCATGCACCCACTCCCAAACGCGGCCATGCAGTCCGCGCACCCCATGCACATTCTTCGCCCCCTCGGCGGCGGATGACGGCGAACTGGAGGCGGGCTTGGAATACCATTCCAGGAGCTGTTGCAGAAAGGCCTGATCACCGCTGGCATCCAGCCGTGTGGCATCCGCGCGCGCGACGAACTCCCACTCATCCTGCGTCGGCAGTCGCTTCCCTTGTGCTTCGCAATACGCTTTAGCGGCGAACCACGAAACATTGACCACAGGCGCTGCGAGTGCATTTCCATCACCTGGGTCAAGATCTCCCCGCCAGTGAGCAAGGTAGTTCTTATCTGCTAGCGTGGGTTTGATCCGGGACCGCTGCCAGTCTGGATACTTGGTCACAAAGGCCAGAAACTGAGCATTCGTCACCTGAATGTCATCCAGGAAGAAGGGCTGCACTTGGCGTGGCTTTGCCTGTTTGGCATACAATGGTTTGTATGTGCCGCCGGGTATGGCACTCATGCCCGGCGGAGCATTGTCGGAGGCTGCTAGCACTGAGGCTGCTGCCAGTAGAACGACTGCAAGGAAGATGCGCATGGCGGTTGGTATCAATGCGCTGGAGGAGCGGGGGGAGGAGCGGTGGCACGAACTTCCTTGACCATGGCAGGCAACACCTCGGTGCCGTTGTTGCCCCAGCTGTTATAGACAAAGGTGAGTGCATTGGCCACTTGCTCGTCATTGAGGCCTAGCTGCGGCATGATGCTGGCATAGACCTCGCCATTGACTGTCACGTTGCCCTGCAAGCCATGCAGCAGCGTGGAGATGGAGCGTTTCACGTCCGCATTGAGGTAGTCAGACTTGGCCAGGGGCGGGAAGGCTTTGGGGATGCCCTGGCCCTCGGGCTGATGGCAAGCCATGCAGATGGAGTTATAGACGAGTTTTCCACGGGCGATGCGCTCTTCCTTGTTAGCAGCAGGAGGTTGCTGGCTTGACGCCTGTGCGATGGACTGCACCGCGCCACCTTCGAGTTGGTAAATGCGGTCGTCCTGCTTCCCGGAATAGACGAGTTTGTTCTCATCACCACTGACCTTGATCATGCCCACAGCCCCTTTGTTGAAGGCGCGGAAGATGCTGTGATCAACGAGGATGTAAGTTCCCGGCACTTCAAGGCCGAACTCCACGATGGCGCTGCCGCCAGCGGGGATCATCGTCGTCTGCACCTGATGCTGCGCGGGCTTCACGCCACCTTCGAGATACACGTTGTCAAAAATCTCGCCGATGACGTGGAACGAGGAGGTGAGATTCGGGCCTCCGTTGCCCACGAAGAGACGCACCTTCTCGCCGACCTTCGCCTGCACGGCATTGTCGCCCGCCATCGCGCCTACGGAACCATTGAACACGACGTAATCGGGCGTCTCGGTGAGCGCCTTGTCCATATTGAAGGGTTGCAGTCCGGGTTCCCCATACGGACCCTTTGTGTAGAACTCGGACTGGAAGACATAGAACTCCTTGTCCACCTTCGGCAGTCCGCCAATCGGCTCGACGAAGATCAGACCATACATGCCATTTGCCACATGCATGCCCACAGGAGCGGTGGCGCAGTGATACACATAGAGGCCAGGATTCAGCGCCTTGAACGAGAAGATGGACTCATGCCCAGGCGTCGTGAATGACGAAGCCGCACCACCACCAGGCCCCGTGACTGCATGCAAATCAATGTTGTGAGGCATCTTGCTGTCGGGGCGATTCATGAGGTGAAACTCCACCTCGTCATTCTGGCGGATGCGCATGAACTTGCCCGGCACGCTGCCGCCAAAGGTCCAAAACGTGTAGTCCACTCCATCGGCCATGCGTTTCACCAGTTCGACGACTTCGAGTTTGATCGTCACTTTTGTCGGATGATCACGCGTGATGGGCGGCGGCACGTTCGGAGCGTCAGTCAAAATAGCATCCTCTTGGCCAGACACAGGCTTGTCCTGGATGGTGGTTGGATTGGCCATGTCATCACCAGAAGGTCCAGCAGTGGGCACGGTGGATTGATGAGTCTCCAGGATGGCCTTCATGAAGGTCTCCTGGGATAGTTTTTCGGTCGGACTTAGTTCGCGCTCACCACATTGGGTTAGCAGCGTGAGAGCGAGGGCGGAGAGTATAGTGTGGGCGTGGGTCAGTTTCATGGTTCAGGTATCTAGGATTGGGATTTGTAGTGGGCGTAGCGTTCCCGTTGCTCAGGGGTTAAGTTGGCGGGATCGAAGCGGGGATCGGGGACGTGGTTGATGCGCGAGTAGATCACGTTCGCCATGTCAGCAGCGCAGCTCTTGATGTGCTCAGCATTTTCGCCCTCGAAAAGATCATCCACCGTGCCGCGAAAAAGCGTTAGCCAGTGGTCAAATTTGTCCCGCCCCATGTCCGTAAGCGGCACCAGCTTTGCATGCGCGGCCAGTGGATTGCCGGTAAAGCCGCCGCTGCGGAACATCACCGTTTCCCAAAAGGCATACATCTTCGGCAGGTGCGTGCTCCAGTTCGTCTGTGCCACCTTGTCGAAGATGTGGCCGAGCACCTCGTCGGCGCGGACGCGGTCATAGAACTCGTTCACGAGAATTTCAATCTCCCGCCGACCGGTGAGATCGGGTTTGCTGGCGGCTTTTACCTCATTCATGTGGGCTACACTAGCCGACCCAGGGACGGCTGCTCCGCGCACTCTGGCAAGGTTTGGGCTGTAATTGCGGAACTCGGATTCTGTAATGCATCAAGAGGTAAGTCTCAATCTCGCAAACGCGCCACACATGCTGGCGGCGAGGGCTTTGGGATTGGGCACGATGTCGTAGTGCTGACGGGCGAACATGCGGGGGAAGTGCTCGCGGGCGCGCTGCTCGATGGCGAAGGCGTGGGTCATGATGCCGTGGCGGGTGCCGGTCTCGATGGCTTTGCGCACGTCGCGGATGCCGTATTCGCCTTCGTAGCGGTCGTAGTCGCAGGGGCGGCCGTCGGTGAGGAGGAAGATGACCTTGTTCTCTGCGCTCTGGCGTGTGAGCAACTCCTGCGCGTGCCGCAGCGCGGGGCCGATGCGGGTGTAGCCGTCGGCTTCGAGCTTGCCGAGCCGGGCGCGGGCGGTGCGCCAGGGATCGCGAAATTCTTTGATGAGATGGAAGTCGCACTGACGGCGGGTGTTGCTGCTGAAACCAGCGACGGCGAAGGTCTCGATGAACTCGTCCATCACCTCGCCGACGCAGAACAGCGTCTCGCGGATCGTGTCGAGCACTCGGGCGTCATCCACCCATGAGTCGGTGGAGAAACTCTGATCCATGAGGACCAGTGCGGCGACATCATGCAGGCGGCGCTGGCGCTGGATGTAGAGGCGCTCGTCGGGCGCGTGGCCGCTGCGCTGGGCGACTTGAGCGGCGATGACGGCGTCGATGTCGAGGTCTGGGCCGTGCGGCTGGCGTTTGGCACGCTGTGTTTGGGTGGCGAGGGCGGCGAGTTTTTTTCGCAGGTCGAGAATGACGGCGCGGTGCTTGGTGGCGGTGGTTTGTGCCCATGCGGCATCAGCTTCGATCTGCGTGCGCGGCTGGATGTGGCACCAGGCGGGCTTGTGCTGCTGCTTTTTGAAATCCCACTCGGGATACGGGATGCCGCCAGCGGGTGAGTCGCTGCCGAGATCGAGCGAGAGGCCGTCCATGACGATGTCGCTGCGATAAATGGAACGCGGTCGCTCGCGGGTGCGCACGACGTGTTTCATGTCGAGCTTGTTCAGCGCCTCGGCGTGGTCTTCGAGTTCGTCTTCGTCGTCGGTTTTGCGGTCGAGACCGCTGTATTCCTCCAGCGTCTCAGCCTTTTCAAAAGTGTGGATCGGCATCTCGGATTCGACGGGCTGATCGTCGTCGCCGAGCTTCATTTTCACGTTCGTCTGGCCTTTGCCTTCGATCTCGGTGACGTTCTCGGGCTGCTTCGCGGCTTCGAGCATGCTGGCGAGCGTTTTGGAGTGTGTCAGCTCGTTGGCACGACTGAAGTCGGCAAGGCCGATGAGCTGCCAAAAGTCCGTTTCACCCAGAAAGGTCTGCAACTCGGCGATTCGACCCTCCAGAGCCGGAATCTCATCCAACAACGCTTTTGGGTCAGCGACACGCGTTTTGATCGCGAGGGCCGCGAGGATAGTTTTGAGCTGAAACAGGCGCTCATTCGCCTCCGGAGTGCTGGCGAGCGAAAACTCCGGTGGAAGGAACACGCGCTCGTGATCACAAAGCACGGCATTCGGCGTCTCAAATACCGCCACAGGCTTTTCCGCGATCATGTTGGCAAGCAGAAACCACTGCTGACGCCGTGGCGCAAGATGCACCCTCACAGCGGAGGCTGCTCGTTCACGCGGCGACTCAACGAGGCGTTTGTAGAGCGCCTTAAGGCCGAGGAAGACGTTTTCTTCCCATTCAAACATATCAAAGCGTCAGTTCGATGACCTGCTTGATCGCTGCGAGTGCGTCGGGGTCATCGGTGAGGGGTTCGGCGATGGCGACGGTGGCGGCGTAGCGCGGGGGAAGACCGGCGCGGATGAGTTTGGCGGCATCGACGAGCAGGCGGGTGGAGACGCTCTCCAGCAGCGATAGCTCGGTGAGTGAGCGCACTTTGGTGGCGATGCTGACGAGGGCGCGGGCTTGTTTTTCATCCACCTCGGTTTCGCCAGTGACGATGCGGGTTTCGATGTCGGTGCTCGGATAACCGAAGCCGAGGCCGATGAAGCGCTGACGTGTGGAAGGCTTCAACTCCCTCATGCTGCGCTGGTAGCCGGGATTGTAGCTGATGACGAGCATGAACTCCGGCGGTGCGTGCAGTGTCTCGCCGGTGCGGTCGAGAAACAGCTCGCGGCGGTGATCGGTGAGCGAGTGGATGACGACGATGGCGTCCGCGCGGGCCTCGGCGACTTCATCGAGGTAAAGGATCGCGCCATCACGCACGGCGCGGGTGACGGGGCCGTCGGTCCATTGGGTTTCGCCACCGATGAGGAGGTGACGGCCTAACAAGTCGGTAGCTGTGGTGTCTTCGTTGCAGGAGACGGTGATGAGCTTGCGGCCCAGTTTGGCGGCCATGTATTCAACGAAGCGCGTCTTGCCGCAGCCCGTGGGGCCTTTGAGCATGAGAGGCAGGCGTGCCTCCCATGCTTTGGCGAAGAGTTCGGACTCGCGCCCGGTTTCGAGATAGAAAACGGGGCGGTTGCTCACGAGACGGTGGGGAGTTCCTCCGCGGCCCGCACGTCGGATGAAGCGGCTTCATCGGTGGGCAGACCGAAGCGCCAGAAGTTGTAGAGATAGAAGCAGATGCCGAGGAAGAAGAGGCATGCGGCCAGGATCATGCCGACGAAGTGAATCTCGATCTCTTTTTGCACCGCGAGGAAATCGAGTCCCATGCGGCGCTCCAGATTCACCTGCGTGATGCCAGCGACGGCGAGCGCACCCGTCATGCCGACCATGCCGATGTTGCTGAGCCAGAAGCCGTAGGCGGAGGCGGCGTTGTCCCAGAGCTTGCGCCCGGTGAGGATGGGCAAAGCGTAGGCGATCATGGCGAGATTGATCATGGCATAGGCACCCCAGAAGGCCATGTGACCGTGCATGGCGGTGACGAGTGTGCCGTGCGTATACATGTTCACCTGCGGCAGCGTGTGCGCGAAGCCGAGGAAGCCCGCGCCGACGAAGCTCACGATGGCGCTGCCGAGCGTCCAGTTTAGCGCGGTCTTGTTCGGGTGGCGGCGTCCGCCTTTCTTGGCCATCGCCAGCGCATAGATGGCCATGCCGAGGAAGGCTAGAGGCTCCAGCGCGGAGAAAATGCCACCGATCATGAGCCAGTATTTCGGCGCACCGATGTAGTAGTAGTGGTGGCCGGTGCCGAGGATGCCGGAGAGGAAGGTGAAGCCGACGATGACGTAGAGCCACTTCTCCACGACCTCGCGATCGACGCCGGTGAGCTTGATGAGCAGGTAGCAGAGCAACGCGCCCATGATCAGCTCCCACACGCCCTCGACCCAGAGATGCACGACCCACCAGCGGTAAAAGGAGTCGAGCGTTTGATTGTCGAAATCAATCATGCCGGGGAGGTAGAGCAATGCGGCAGTAAAGAGGCCGAAGAACAGCACGATGGACGTGGTGGTGTAGCGTTTGCCATTCCAAATGGTCATCCCGATGTTGGCGATGAAGGCGAGCACGTTGACGACGACGAGGTAGTCGAGCGAGCGCGGGATTTCGAGGAACTTGCGGCCCTCCCAGTAATTGAGGTGATAGCCGATGACGGCGACCACGCCGACGACGAGGAACGAGATGAGCTGCACCCACGCGAGCTTTGGCCACATCAGCTCACGATCCGACTCCTCGGGGATGATGAAGTAGGCGCTGCCCATGAAGCCGAGCAGCAGCCAGACAACGAGGAGGTTTGTGTGCACCGCACGCGCGGTGTTGAATGGAATCCATTCATGCAGGCCGTCCATGCCGATGCGGGCGAAGCCCATGATGAATCCATAGACGATCTGGAGCACGAGCAGCAGCATCGCGGAGGCGAAGAACCAGTAGGCGATCTTTTGGGATTGGAATTTCATGACGAAAAAAGAGTGCGGGGGTTACTTGGGTTGAACGGCGGGTGCTGGTGCGGCTGTTGGCGCGGCGGATGGAGTCGCCGCCGTTTCCGGATTCAGGCTGAGCAAGTAATCCACGATCTCATTCAACTGCGCGTCATTGACGGCGAGGCCGTAGAGCTTCGGCATCTTCGTGTCCTTCTTGATGGACGGCGGGTCTTTGATCCAGGCCACGAGCTTGGCCCTGTCGTAGCGGCGGAACACATCATCAAGCGGCGGCGCACCGATCAGTGCTCCAGCGGCTCCACCTTGGCCCTGAATCTGATGGCAACCGATGCAGGTGGCCGTGGTGAAGACGGCCGGCACCGGTTTTTTTAGCGGTGGCGGGCCGGAGGAGACGGCCATCTGAGGCGCAGCTGCGATCATCTTGTCCCGCAGCGGCGGCTTGGCCGGGAAGCCGTTGAGATCGACCTTGCCGCACCAGTCGAGGAAGGCGATCACGTTGTCGATCTGCTCGTCGGTGAAGTTGTATTTCACCATCTTGCGCTGGCCGGGGAACATGGCCGCCGGGTCTTTGATGAAGATCTTCAGCCAGTCCTTGCCACGGGTTTCGACGGTCTTGGTGAGTTCCGGCGCATAGTAGGCTCCCTCGCCGAAGAGGGTGTGGCAGCCCATGCAGTTATTCTCCTCCCAGATGCGCTTACCAGCGGCAACGGCAGGAGTGATATTGGCGGCGTTGGTCTGGTTGGGCACCTTCAGATGCGTGTCGAAGGACAGCACCAGGAAGATGCCGAAAAAGACGGCAGTGCCTCCGAGGAAGAAGACTTTGGCTTGGAGTTTGGTTAACACGGCGGCTCAACGGGTTCGGGTTGTGAATACAGAAATAGAGTTCTGTAATTCAGAGGATGCCGGAGGAGCAATACAGCCTCAAGATCGAAGGCCGTGTGCATCATGGCATCCAATGCGCCTATTTTGTCTTCCGACGTTAAACCTATCTGGGTTGTCGAGCCGGGCAGAGTTCCGTCAAAGCTCATCACGAGGAAGCAAGCACATCCTCATCCCCGTGAGATAGATCGGGTCGCGCGCTCGTTTCCTCGGTCCACCATGCGCACTCTGCTCTTCCTCCTGTTGACCTCGGCATCCTTTGCGGCCGATCTCGTCATCCCCGACACCGTCACCTTCACGCGCGACATCGAATACGCAAACCCCGACAACCAGCACCTGCAGGTCAACCTCGCACGCCCCAAGAACGCCAGCGGACTCCAGCCTGCTATCGTATGCATCCATGGTGGCGGCTTCCGCGCTGGCAAGCGCGAGAGCTATGACAAGCTCTGCCTCACCCTGGCCGAACATGGTTATGCAGCCATCACCGTCACCTACCGCCTCGCACCGCAATACAAGTTCCCCGCCGCAGTGCAGGACTGCAAAACCGCCGTGCGCTGGCTGCGTGCCCACGCTGCCGAATATCAGATTGATCCCGAGCGGATCGGTGTCACTGGCGGCTCTGCGGGCGGCCATCTCGCGCAGTTCCTCGGCGTCACAGCTGGTGTGAAACAGTTCGAAGGCGAAGGGAACAATGACCAGTCCAGTGCCGTGACTTGCGTCGTGAACTACTATGGTCCCAGCGACCTCACGAAGAGCTACGGCAAGTCCGTCGATGCCGCCGAAGTGCTGCCTCTCTTCTTCGGTGGTGATCTCAGCACCAAGCTGAAAGAACACATCATCGGCAGCCCCTTGTATTGGGTCACACCGCTCGCTGCACCCACGCTCTGCGTGCATGGCACCGAAGATCCCTATGTCGCCTTCGAGCAAGCGACCTGGATCGTGGACAAGCTGAAAGCCTCTCAAGTCGAAGCCACGCTCCTACCCATCGAAGGCGCCGGCCACGGCTTCAAGAAGCCCGAAGACGCAGCGAAAGCCGAGAAGGCGCTGATCGATTTCTTCGATGCGCATTTGAAGCAGACTCGCTAGAACGCGGGGACATGAGCTGACAGTGGAGCGCCTCCGTCGAGGCGTTTCGCATGCTCGTGTTCGAGTCGATTCAGCAAACAGCGCCACGATTCGATCACTGAATTTTCGGTGATCGGCTAAGCAAAGACGCCCACGCCCGTTTCACCCACCCCTCTTTTGCCATGGGCTCATCCACGGACAGCTTCATCAAATACCCGCGCACCCCGCACCTCTTTGGTTCGAAGGGCACGGATGATGATCGCCACATGAACGCAAAGGACTCGGCAGCGTTCATCGCGAATGCATCGTTGATTGTGGAAGAGAAGCTGGATGGCACCAACGTGGGCATTCACTTCCTCGGCACCGGACGTATGGTTTTGCAATGTCGTGGCCACGAAATCACGGAAGGCATGCATCCGCAGTATGATCTGTTCAAGCAATGGGTGGCAGTGAAGCGTCCGGTGCTGGAGGCGAGCTCGCGGATAGGTTCATTCTCTTTGGAGAGTGGCTCTATGCGAAGCACAGCGTCTTCTACACCGCGCTGCCGCATTACTTCTTCGAGTTCGATATCTTTGACAAAGCAGAGTCCTGCTTCCTCTCGCTGGCGCGAAGGCTGGAGTTGATTGATGGCACCGGCATCCATACCGTGCCCGTCGTGCATCAGGGCAAGGCGAAGCATGACGAGCTGCTCGGCTTGATCCACGAATCAGCGTTCGGGGCACAGTTTGAGAACCCGCTCACAGGGAAGATGGATGCGCGTATGGAGGGCTTGTATCTGAGCATTGAATCAGATGGAAAGGCGACTGGCCGGGCAAAGATTGTGCGCCCCGAGTTCGTCGAGAAGGTGAAACAGAGCGAGCACTGGCAACATCAACAGATGGTGCCGAACCAACTCGCTCCCAACGCGGACATCTGGTCATGAGAACGTGGGCTAACATGCGGGCGGCTGCGGACCGCGACATCTGGCACTGGGCTGGTGGGCAATCATGGTCCAGCCCCATGCGTGCCTGTATGCAAGACGCAGAATGGCACGCCGAGGGTGATGTATGGACGCACACAGGCATGGTGTTCGATGAAGTGACGCGTCTCGACGACTACTCATCACTCACGCGCGAGGAGCAAATGATGCTGCTCTTCGTGGCGCTGCTGCACGACGCCGGAAAACCAGCGACAACGATCATTGATCCTGAATCTGGGCGGACGCGATCACCGAAGCACTCGCTCGTCGGCGCGATGCTCGCACGCGAGGTTTTGTGCGAATTGCAGTGCGATCTCACCACACGCGAGCACATCGTGAACCTCGTGCGCTATCATGGCCGACCACCCTATTTGCTGGAAGCTCGCGATCCCGAGCGTGAAGTGATTCGATTGTCCTGGCTGCTATCGAACAAGCTGCTCTACCTCTTCGCACTCGCTGACACGCGCGGACGCACGAGCCGCGAGATGTCACGCGCGGAGGACACGCTTCATCTTTGGCGGGACACAGCGACCGAGCACGACTGCTTCACACGCCCCTTTGCCTTCGCGAATGATCAAGCCCGGTTCCTGTTCTTCCGCGATGAACTCACCAGCCTGCACTACACGCCGCATGAAGATTACCGCTGCACGGTGACCATGATGAGCGCTCTGCCTGGCGCAGGGAAGGACACCTGGCTTGCACGCGAGCGACCTGGACTCCCTGTCGTATCGCTCGATGCCGTGCGTGAAGAACTCGATGTCGATGCCACAGACAACCAAGGCACTGTGATCCAGATGGCACGCGAGCAATGCCGTGAGCATCTGCGTGCCCGCCGGGACTTCGCGTTCAATGCCACGAACATCACGGCACAACTCCGAAAGCGCTGGATTGATCTGTTCGCCGACTACGGCGCACGGATCGAGATCGTCTATCTGGAGCCGCCGCTAGCCACGGTCTTGAAGCAAAACAAAGAACGCGAGGCGTCCGTGCCGGAGAGCGTGATTCGCCGCCTCGCTCAGAAAGTGGAAGTGCCGACCCTGGCCGAGGCTCACGCGGTTCATTGGTCATCCGGCAGTTGATGCTGCGGTGCCCGTCCGATTCAGAAGCGGCCCGCAAGACATCTCCGGGGCACAACGATTCTTGTCATCATGTCCCGCCGCCAACTTGCCACGTTCATTGCGTTCATCGCCACACATTCCATCCACGCCGATCTACCCAAGCCCACCATCGAGCCCACTCTGCGTGCCGTGGATCTCACGATTGGCGAATCCTCTGACGTGACGCTCGCGAACGGCAGCGTGGCCAAGGTTAAACTCGTCGCACTGGATGAGAAGACCGACTCGATGGCAAAGGCGGTGCGCGAAGCGAACGTCACCATCGAAGTGAATGGCGAGAAGGCGGTGCTGGGCAGTGCGAACTACCACTTGCCGCGCATGGTCGGCGGCGTGCAGGTCGATTGCCCGATCACGCGCGGCTACAATGCGAACAGCGGCGAGGACTCCTGGGGCTTGGAGAAGGATGCGCGGCTGCGGCTGTGGCCCGCGGGCTCGCCTTGGATCGAGCCGGGCACCTTCGTCTATCCGCTGAAGCAACGCTGGTTCGCTACGATGACCCAGTTCTCCAACGAGCCGACGTATGTCGATGGCGGCGACAAGCCGGACCGGGCAAAGATTTACTACCACAACGATCTCGACTTCGGCGGCTGCGAGGGCTTGACCGAAGTCGTCGCTGCGACCGATGGCCTCGTGGTCAGCGTGGCGAACAAGACGCTCGATGGCTACTCGCTCACGCCCGTGCGTCCCCGCTACGACGTGGTGTATCTGCTCGACGAGCGCGGCTGGTATTATCGCTACAGCCACCTGCACACCATTGATGCCGGGATCACGCTCGGCTCACGCGTGAAGATGGGGCAGAAAATTGGCATCCTCGGCAAGGAAGGCGCGAGCGGCGGCTGGACGCATCTGCACTTCGGCATCAAGAGCCGCCAGCCCTCCGGCAAGTGGGGCACGCAGGAAGCCTATGCCTTCGCCTGGGAGGCCTACATCAAAGAGCAGAAGCCCGACGTGATCTCCGTCGCACGTCCCCATCACTTCATCCGCGCCGGTGAAACCATCACCCTCGACGGCACCAAGTCATGGGCCGCCTCGGGCCAGATCGCGAGTTACACCTGGACCTTCACCGACGGCAGCACCTCCAGCGAAGCCACGCTCACCCGCACCTACACCCAGCCCGGCAGCTACAGCGAACAACTCAAAGTCACCGACGCCGCCGGCCACACGAGCTACGACTTCGCCATCGTGCAAGTCATCGGCACCGACGCGAAGCACCTCCCGCCCACGATCCATCCCACCTTCCACCCCACCCAACACGTCAAGCCCGGCCAGCCCATCACCTTCAAAGTCCGCACCTTCCGCGACCACGGCGGCGAGACCTGGGAGTTCGGCGACGGCACCCCGCCCGTGAATATCACCTCTGACGGCAACGCCAAGCCCCTCGCCAAAGACGGCTACGCCATCACCGAACACGCCTTCGCCAAAGCAGGCGATCACATCGTCACCGTCCAGCACACGAATGCTCGCGGCGAACGCGCCATCGCGCATCTGTGGGTGCGCGTGGAGGAGTGACGGCATGTGCCGTCATCAAGGCCTTGGCTGCGTATGGGCAGAGCACTGGCTCACACCCTTCAGCGGAAGTCACGACCTTCAGCCATCATGCTTTCGCGCACTTGCACAATCTCAACATCATTGATGCCGAGCACATGAATCGTCGTCCTGCCGACGGCGGAACGTCCGAGAAGCCAGCCACCTCGCCACTCGAAGTGATCAGCCCACTGGTCGCGTCGTGGATGATACAAGGGGGTGATTTCGCCAGTCACTGGATCGACTCCGGCGACATTCGGCCCTTTCCTTCCGTTGCAGCGGAGACATGAGAAGGCCAGATTCGCTTCATCGGATGGGCCGTCGTGCTTTTATGCAATAATGTGATCCGTTTGAAACGGCAAAATGGTCCACTCAGTGCGCAGGTGGCAGTATTCACAGCGCCCGTCAGCGCGGAGCCGGACACTGGCTGCGACGGCTGGGGCCACACGGCTCATGCAGCGCTCTGGATGTCACGGAGAAACAGTCGTGCTTTCGATTGCATCAGATCGACCAGGGTGCCCACGCGCAGGTAGCTTTCCAGTTCAGCCTGATCAGCTGCGGTCAGAGAGCCTTCGTTGGCCTTGTCCGCCAGATCAGAGGCGCGAAGCTGATCCTCAGCGGACAAACTGAGCTTCAAGACGGCTTGAGCAGCCTGCTCCGTCCATCCGCAACGACGAGGATCGACAAGCCGCTGCATGATCGCGGCATCGGGCGCTGAGAGCTGAGTTGTCATAGATCAATGATGCGTCTTCGGGTTCTGCTGGGCAAGCTGGAAAATCTTCACCTTGTCATGCTGCGCTTTGGTTAGCTGGCAGGCCGTGTGCCGTTGCCGTGTTCTTTGCCAGACGAATTCGAGTTGGAGAACAATCTTGGCAGCCGATCCAGCATCATCATCAGAGGACTGGCACGCCCCAGCAGGATGAGGCAAAGCGAACACAGCAGAAGACTGCCTTCCCAACTGAAGGGCGAGCGCGTGCAGGACCAGATAAACACACCACCGGCAGCCAGTGCGAGAACAAGCTCGCCCCACTCGCGTGCTTGAGCACATAGAGTTCGTGGAGCGGGCGGTGTGGCGGATCGAGTCTTCATCGGCGCAAGGTGGTTGCGATGGCAGGGGCGTCAGGCGCTCGGCGGCGAGTTGCGCAGGCGTTCGAGGAGCTTGAGCACGGGGGCTCGGCGAACGCGCCATCGCGCATCTTTGGGTGCGGGTGGAGGAGTGAGGGACAAGCGCAATCACCTGGCGCTTCTGGTGAGATCCACTCCTCTGCCATGTTCAGCGTTCGCGCCGCCTCATCTTCCTGCCCACCCCGGGGCTAGCTCGCTCAGGCTCGCGTCACCCCGGGCTTTCACCTGCCGCGCCGTTGGCGCTCCTGAATAGCGAAGGCGATGACGAATGCGCGATGGTCGATCTTGTGCATCAACTTCCCGGATGAACCAATTGTGCTCATCTATCGGAAGAGCAGCGTGTTAAACCGAGAACCGTTCCCCGTCCTTTCTCGCTCGCCCAAGCGCGACGAGGCTTTCGAGGATCTCTTGGACGTCGGCGGGTTTGGCTCGGGAGAAGGATTGGGAGAGGGCTTCGGCGGTGGTGGGGCTGGTGGTGTGGAGGGCCAGCTCCACGGCGCTGTCCACCCAGGGGCGGTCGGGGATGGCGAAGAGGAGGGACAAAGCTGGGGCCGGGAGCGGTTTCTCCGTGCCTTTCGGGAGCTTGGGGGCTGCTGGGGGACGTTTTTTTGCCTTCCCCGTGTGGCGCGGGGTGAATTTTCTGTCCCGGAACGGTGCTGCCGGACGGCGCGGCGGCGTCGCCGGACGGCGAAACGGTGCTACCGGGCGGCGCGGGATACTTCCCGCGCGGCGGGACGGCTTCCCCGTGTGGCGGAATTTTGCCGTCGAGCGATAGGACGGCGCTGCCGAGCGACGGAAGATCGCCGTCCTGGTGCGCGACGGTGCTGCCCAGCGGCGCGGGAATCACCCCGTGCGTGGCGGCGGCGCTGGTCTGGGTGGGAAAATTCATCCCCTGCGGCGCGAGGAGGACGGGCCTGCCCTCCAGATGATGCTGGACGATGCGGCGAGCGAGGGTCTGGCGGAGGCTGTTGGTGGTGATGAGGCCAAAGCGCCGGGCCTGAACGCGCTGGCGATGGGGCTAGGCAACCTCGGCGACAAGGTCGGCGAACAGATCATACTGCTTAAACTTTGGCTCCGGCTTCTGGGTATGCTCAGGCATGTTTGCCTCGAAGTTAAAGACGAGCGCTTCAACGACAGATCGACGGTTTTCCAGCTTGCCCCCCGTGTGATAGAAGTGATCGCGAGTGATCACGTTGAATTGGCTCCAGTAGGCAGGGATCGCTTCGTTATTGCGATAGTCGTTGTGGTGCCAGGTGGAGAGAATGAACTTGGCAGGTGTCGCGGACAACAAAGCTGACAGCCGTCGCTCATCGTCTTCCGTCCAGTTGCTGAAGTAGTCCACATGGCGTCCAAGATAAGGAGGGTCGCAGTAAATGAGATCGTCTGGACCAGCCATCTTGATGATCGTCTCAAAGTCTGCCGTGATGAACTGCCACTCAGGTTTGATGATCTTAGCGGCGTCCTCGACCTGATTCACAATCTTCGTGATATAGGCAGGGGCAAAGCGCTCCGGCTTCTTGCAGAATGGTATATTCCAAGCGCCCTTCCGATTGAACCGCATCATGCCGTTGAATCCCGCTCTGGAGAGGAAGATCAAGTCGAGAGGGTTGTGCTCGGAATTGAAGCGGTCCCGCAGGAATCGAAAATGCGCGTAGCCGGACTCGTCTGAAGCGCTCAAGATCGCCCCTTCCTTTTCCAGGTATTTCCGAACGCCGCCGGGTGTGATCTCACCAGACTGAATGGCTTGGTAAAGACTTATGATGTGGGGATTGATGTCTCCCAGCACTGCTTGTGAGCAGCCGCAGTTCAGAGCGACAACGCCGGTGCCCAGGAAGGGCTCAATCCAGCGCCCTTTGAACGTGGGAGCCAGATCACGAATCCACGGCACCAGTTTCGTCTTGATGCCCTGACTCTTGAGCGGTGGAACGATGACTCTCATGCGCTCTTCGCCTTGCGTAGGTTTGTCTTGGTGCGCACGGGAACGATCCGTTTCTTATCCGCGCCTTTGAAATCCATGAAATCGGCTAGCGTTCTGATGGGCACGGATTTGCCTTCACGGAGCATGGTGGCCTGACCGTGATTCATCCAATACTCGTCGAACCACTTCTCACCCAGCTTGGCAAAGACACCATGGCCGCGCCGGATGTCTTCGATCCACGTAATCGCTCCGATGTTCGCTGTATTGCCCGAGCCTTGCTTGTCGCTAGCCAACTGCCATTTCTCACAGACGAAGAATTCAAAGTCGCGCACGACCGATGTGATGGAGCGAAGGTCCTCGACAGTGATCTCAGGAGCGTTTGCATTTTGTGCTCGACTTACATAACCCAATTCCTTCACCGCAAATGAACGCGTCTCGTCTAACTCATCGGCACCCACCCGAGTGTAGATCACGCCAAGGCAAATGTGCGCGGCGTAGCTGGCGTAAGGGAACTGGATGTTCTTAGTCGAGGCCCGATCTTTGAAATAGGCCCCATGACTTCCAAGAGTGAAGCCGTTGACGTGGCCTGCAAAATCGGGGTCGCGATAGCTAGTCTTCAAATCGACGGCGAACTTGAGGCTCGGATCGGCATTGCTCACAAAGCTCAAGTCAGGATACCAGTTTTGCTTCTCCGCGAGCACGATGGAATAGCCATTTTGCTCAGCAAATGCCAGCAGCTTTGGGAAGAGGTGAATCTCCAATATCTTTGAGACGATCTTCGTGTCCGAACTCACCGTGAAAACGTTGCGATAGATGTCGATGAAGCCTTTGATAGCCCATTGCCCATCGTCGCCTGCCGCATGATCGCGCAGCTCTTTGGCAAACTCAGTCAGAGCCGCCATGAATGCTTTTTTGAGTGCAGCGTGATTCTTCATGCGACTCAATGATGTAGCGAGACTTTCTGCCTGTCGAGACGAGTTGGCAGTGATCTTCGCATGCTTAACTTGCCGAAGATGGCGGGCTCGACGTTGCGCCAATTGGTCTTGGCGGCTCGCTTAAGCAGGCCTAGCTGGAGGACATTGACACGCAAGGACCGTGTCGTCAGCAAACATGCAGAAAAGACCGCAGGTGAGGTCGTGAGCGATGAAGGCTTCGGGGGAAGTTTTGCTCATCAGAAGCGATGACAAGCGAGATGACAAACCTTTGCCCAAGAGGGTATCGGCTATCCACTGGGCTCGGTATTGATACACACCCGGCCCGGTATTGATACACACCGGGACGGATGCGAGAGGATTGCCTGGAGGGCAGGACTAACTTAACCCAGCGTCTCCTTCGGCAGGTGCTTGATCGCGCCGCCTTCGAGGGCGCTCTGGTGGGCGAGGATGCCGGTGCAGGTCCAGTTGGCGGACTGCTTGGCGTTCGGGAAGGGATCGCGGGCTTCGACGAGGGCCATGGCGAACTCGTGGGCGAGGTGGGGATGGCTGCCGCCGTGCCCGGCTCCCTGCGTGAAGCTGAGGTGGGTGTTCTCGTCGGTGTCATAGACGCCCTTGGTGGTATAGCGCTGGATGCCTTCGGGGAGGCGGCTGGCGTAGTCAGGGGCGGTGACGAGCGAGGGGATCTCGGGCTCGGGCTTCTTCGCGGTGTGCATGACGAGGGGCTGATGCTCGATGAGTGGCCACTCGACGGACTTTTTGTCGCCATACACGTCGATGCTCTCGCGATACTGACGTGCGGTATCGAAGAGCGAACGGATGACGCGGACGGTGAGGTCGGAGTTCGCCACTTTGACGTGGGCGGTCTCGACGGCGAAGGGCGAGTTGTAGTGGGGGATGAGTTCGGCGCGGATGGTGCCGGAGCCGAAGCAGCTCACATACTCAGCGCTGCCGCCTGCGAGGCCGAGCGCGGGGCCGACGCAGTGCGTGGCGTAGTGCATGGGCGGCAGACCGGGCCAGTAGTTGGGCCAGCCGTCCATGTCCTGCTGATGACTGGCCTGGATGAACTGGAGCTTGCCGAGTTCGCCAGCGTCGCGGAGTTCCTTCATGTAGAGATACTCGCGGGCATAGACGACGGTCTCCATCATCATGTATTTCAAGCCGGTCTCCTGGGTGAGCTTGATGATCTCCAGGCACTCTTCCACGCTGGTGGCCATCGGCACGGTGCAGGCGACGTGCTTGCCTGCCTTCAGCGCGGCGATGCTCATCCAGCCATGATCAGGGATCGGGGAATTGATATGCACGGCATCGACGTTCGGGTCGGCGAGCACGTCCTTGAATTCGGTGTATCGGACATCGACTCCCCAGTGGTCGCCGCACTCCTTGAGCTTCTCAGGATTGCGCTGGCAGATGGCGTAGCAGGTGGTGTGCGGATGCTTTTGCCAGATGGGGATGAACTCAGCTCCAAAGCCGAGGCCGATGACTGCGATGTTGATTTTCTTGCTCATGAGTGGGTGGAGATGGACGATGAATTTCGCCACAGTTCATCGTTCGTGGCGAGGCAAACTCTCGGACGATTTTTTGGCTGAATCAGACGAGGCGCGGGCAACGGCTCACGACTTCTTGTCGAGCTTCGTCACCTTGTAGTTCTCGCCTTTCGCGGCGGCGAGGGCGTTGTTCGCGTCGCTGGCGGAGAAATTTTCTTTCGTGGCCTTGATGGTGATGTGGCGGATTTCGGGCACGTTGGTGGGGGCGATCTCGACGCTCTTGATGCCATCGACTTTCATGAGGGCCTCGGTGACGTGCTCCTTGCAGGCACCACAGACGACACCTGTGATCTGGCCTTCATAAGTGAAGTCACCAGCGAAGAGGGCGGCACTGGAGGCGAGGACGAGGGCGAGGCTGCGAAGGATGTTTTTCATACGCGGAAGGGAAGCCCGCGCGACCGTGGCTGTCAATGTTCACCACGGGGCGAGGACGGGCTTGCGAGGTGTGGACGAGTGGGCAGCATGGACGATGCTTTTCGCTCTGCTCGCCGCCTTTTTCTTCGCCTGCTCGGGCGTGTGCGCGCAGCGGACGACGACGATGCTGGGGCCGATCAAGGCGAACGCGCTGCGGCTGGCGTTCGCCTGCGTGGTGCTCGGTGTGTGGGCGCTGAGCACCTCGAAGATCGAGCCGTTTACCACGGCGGCATGGCGCTTGTATTTGAGCGGCGCGGTTGGGTTTGGCCTGGGCGATATGGCGTTGTTCTTCGCCCTGCCCAGACTGGGCGCTAGGCTGACTCTGCTGATCAATCTATGCACGGCACCCCTGTTCGGCGTGGCGGGCGATCATTTCTTGCTCGGCACGCGTCTGGAGCCGCTTCATGCGCTGTGCTGCGCGATTATTCTGCTCGGCGTGAGCCAGGCTTTGCTCGCCCGGCGGACCACTCAGGCGGCGCTCTCGGGCTCGCGTTTCGCGGGGTGCATCGCCGCCGTGGTGGCGGGATTCGGTCAGGGCACGGGTGCCAGCCTCAGCCGCTGGGCGCATTCGGCGGAGCAGACAGCGAACACCTTGCTGCCCAGCCATGCGGAGTCGTTTCTGCGCGTGGTGCCTGGGCTGCTCGTCGTGACGCTGTTCTGGCTAGTGATGAGGCAACGCCGTGCCGCAGGAGCCGAGGTGCCGCCCTGGGCTGCGGAGCGTCCGCTGTCAATTCGGCCAGCGCTTTGGGTGATGGCCAATGCGACCTTTGGCGCGGTGCTGGGGGTAACGTGTTTTCAGCACGCGCTGACGGAAGTCAGCAGCGCGGTGGCCCTCAGCGTCACGGCGACCACTCCGATCCTCGTGATGCCAATGACGGCCTACAGCGAAGGCGATGTGCCCAGCGCGAGGAGCATGCTGGGTGCGGTGGTAGCAGTCGCTGGCGTAGTCATGCTCAAGCTCGGCGTGCGGTAGCCAAGGCTCGATTGAATGTCCCGCACCATCTGGCGGACGTGCGGGTAGTGCGACCGCTCGGTCATGAGCGCGAGGCTGTCGGAGTAGGACCCCCAGCTTACGACTTCGATATCCACATTGCGAACGCCCCAGCGGTTCATCAGGCCGCGAGTGGGGCAGTAGATGTCGATCGTGTTGGAGCCGACCAAGGCGCTGCCGTAGTCGTCCACTTCATAGAGCACGCTGGGCTGGCCTTTGATGCGAAAACGGGTGCCAAGCGGGAAGCGCGACCAGTCAGCCGCCGCACTGCGGACCATGCCGTAGCGAAGCGGACGCCCCACCGCGCTCATTCGTCCATAACGCAGATGATCGGCCTCCGAGTGGCAGTAGGCCGTGGTCCGAACCGACAGCACGCCGCGACCACTGCCGCGTGTGCCGGCGATCATAGGGGGCTCTTCCGGCTTGAGCACAAAAAAGATGCTCCGCAGTTCTGCGGGCTCGAAGACATCCTTCGCCCCGACCGCCTTGCGAACCTCGTAACGGACACCGGTCTGGAGCGGGGAAGCGAACTTAACGCCGTGCTCCAGGCTGCAAGCTGTCATGCCGAGGGATATGAAACCCATCAAAAAAGAACGGATATTTAAAATATTCATGAGGCACTCTCGAATTTTTGAAATTTTAAGCAATTCTGCACATCTCTGCAATATAAAAAGAATATTAACCATTGATTTGATAATCAAAACAATCTATGTTTGCCGATAATTCGGAATCTCCTGCTTTGATCACCTTGGCATTCATTATTTTCTAGAAATGAAGTCTGATTAATCATGGTATTCCATAATTATTTTGAAAATGTCGAGCACCCTCACCCACCTCACATGCCCCGCTTGCGGCCAGGCCTTCCTGAGCATGCACCGGCACTCGCTGTCGGTGCAAAGCTGCCCGCATTGCGCCTTTTCGGGGGCATCGGCTCAATTCGTCGCCGTCGTCCAGCAGCCGACCAGTGCGCTGGCGATTAAGCGCCGAATCCCACGGCAACATGCTGCGGTGGATGTTGCCATTGAGCCCCCACAGCTATCCCCCGCCCCGCGCCCTACGGCCATGCCCTCGGTGAATCCATCGGGCTGGGTGGTGCGCGAGTATCCGCCGATCCCCGCCCTTCCTGCCGTCCCGGCACCTGGCACTCCCCAGCGTAACCCGGAACCGCGCACGAATGCCGAGATGAACTGGGAGGCCGCCCAGGCTTACGCCGACAGCCTGAACCCGCGCCGCCCCGTCACCGTGCCGATGACCGCCCCCGCCGAAGCGCCCCCGCCTCCCCCCGTGCCGGAGCCCCTGCAATGGAACCCGATGAAGCCCTCTGCGCATCCGAAGCTCACCGCGTGGCCAGGCATTGACGCCCAGCTCGGTGCACCCGGCTCAGCGGACGATTTCATCCCCAAGCCCAAGCGCAGCGTGGTCTGGCCGCTGATCATGATTGTCACGATGATCATGGCCGGTGTCGGCACCGCAATATTCCTGGAGCAGCAGAGGCAAAAATCAGCCTCTCCAGCCATGGTCGCCACCAGTTCACGCGTGGAGTCTGATTTCCCGACGATCAAGGCCGCCATCCCCGTCGTCGCCCCGATTCCCCTCCCGCCCGAAAGCAAGCTGTCACCTCTCGATGCCGCCGCTCAGGTGCAGGGACTTCTGGAGAAACTATTCGCCGCCACCACGCCCGAAGCCCGCCTCGCCTGCGTCGCGGATGCGTCGCATCACAAAGACGAGGTCACGACCTTCTTCGCCAAGCAATCGTCCCCGATTAATGTCGAGTTTTGTCGCCCCTTCCCCGCCACCACTTTTTCGATTCCGGGCGTGCATCCGACGACGCTGTGTGAAGTGGGCACCAGCCTAGCCGCACCTGGCACCGGCATCGCGCGGCTGCTCAGCGAAGCCGACGGAAGTCTCAGACTCGACTGGCCAATGCTGCACGACTCGCTCACGGGCGCGCTCTTCCACTTCATGGAATCCAAGCCCAAGGAGCCCATGTGGGTCACCATCGGAGCCCGGCGCAACTTCGGCTTCGATGAGTCTGAGACCATCCGCCAACAGCACCTCGTCTTCGACATACAAGGCCTCGGCAATGGAGCGGATCGCGCGATCCTGCTCGCCAGCAAGAACCAGCCCATCGGACGGTCCTTGGATCACTTGGTCAGTTGGAATCAACTCTATCTCCTGCGCGCACTCGTGCATTTCGAGACCCTCGAAGGTCAGCCACGCCTCGTCATCCTGGACGCTGATCTGATCTCTGCCGACACCTCACGGCAATAGTTGCTTCCACGCGGACAAAGCGGCTATGCTCGCACCATGCGCAGCACGCTTCTCATTCTCGTCGTCCTCACGCTCACCCAATGCCAGGTGCTGCGGAAGATTGGAGCCCATAATCACAAGGCGGCTCCGACCACAGAAGAGCCCACAGCCCGCGCCATTGGCAAAGTGGAGATGGTCAATCCCGACGATCAATTTGTGGTCGCTCGTCTCACCATGAATCTCGCGTTGGCCCCAGGGACCGAACTCACCCTGCTCCACGAGAGCGGCAAGACTTCGAAGGTCAAAGTCACCCCCGAGCGCAAAGGTGTCTATATAACTGCCGACATCATTTCCGGCGAGCCAGCGAAAGGCGACATTGTCGTCGCAGGCACTATCAAGCCCGACGCCGACGCAGCGCCTGCAACAACGACGACACCACCCGTCGCCCCCACAGAACCACCCAGCGCGGTGAATCCACCCACGGTGTCCATCTCGCCCGGCAACCCGCAGACTGCGCCGCCTCCGTCAAACGCACTGCCTGACAAGCTCGCCCCCACTGAGAGCCCGAGCGACTTCCTTCGTATCGTTCCAAAACAATAACTCTCATGCTCACGGAACCCGAAGCCCTCGACCTTGTCCTCTCTCGCATAACTCCTCTCCCCTCCGAGCGAGTCCCGATCACCACAGCTCTCGGGCGCTTCGCCAGCGAGACCATGCTCGCCAGCCTGCCGCTACCGGGCTTCGACAACTCCCAAGTGGATGGCTACGCTCTGCGCGCGGAAGACGCCGCTCTCGGAGCCGAACTGCCCGTTACCGCCGAACAACCTGCTGGCCCCGACTTGCAGTTGGAGCTTCCTCCCTCGTCGTCGATTCGCATCTTCACTGGTGCCCCCATCCCTCGTGGAGCCAATGCCGTCATCATGCAGGAAGACGTGACCCGCATGGGACACTCGATCACAATCAATGAACCCGTGATCTCCGGTGAGAACATCAGACGCCTGGGCAGCGATCTGTGTGCTGGCCAGATCCTCATGCGCTCGGGGCAGCAGCTCGGCCCCGCGCATGTCGGATTGCTTGCCTCTCAAGGGATCGACCAAGTGCCCGTGCATCGCCTACCGACCATCAGCATCCTCAGCACAGGTGACGAATTGATCGCACCCGGCCTTCCTTTGAAGTCGGGCCAGCTCTACAACAGCAACGGCCCCATGCTCGTCGCTATGCTGGCGAACGAAGGTCTTCACGGAGCTACGGCTCATCATTGTCCTGATCAACTCGACGCCACGATCTCATGCCTGAGTTCACTGGCCTCAGTGAGTGATGTGATCATCGTCAGTGGCGGCGTCAGCGTCGGCGATCACGATCATATCAAGCCCGCACTCAGTGCCATCGGCCTGGAGCCGGAACTCTGGCGGGTGAAGGTGAAGCCCGGCAAGCCCTTCCTCTTCGTCCATCGCATGGAACCGCGACCGCTCTACGTCTTCGGCCTGCCAGGGAATCCGGTGTCTGCGTTTGTCACCTTCCATCTGTTCGTGAAGCCCGCCCTGCTCAAGCTCATCGGTGCCAGCGACACCACACCAGCCACGGCACCCGCCGTGCTCACCCGCGAGATCACCAATGATGGCGGCAGACCTCACTATGTGCGAGGCCGATGGGGCCGAGGTCAATTCTATCCCACCGGACTTCAGCAGAGCCATGCGCTCTTTGGCCTAAGCCAATGCAATGCCCTGCTCCGCGTGCCAGAGCACACCACGCTCGCCAGCGGCTCCGCCTGCGAGGTGCAGTTGCTCCATTGATCACATCACCACCAGTGCGATCGCACTCAGCATCACAGCCGCTCCCGCCAGCCGCCAGCGCATGATGGAACGGTTCAGGTGTTGCTCCTCGTTGGCAAACCAATGGCCGATCACCCAGACGAGTAGAACGCTGAGCAACCCTCGCGATGAGTAGATCACATTGGCCGTCGTCGCCTTGCCGTAGATCGCCAGCGTGCTCACGAACAAGATGCTCTGCGTGCCCAACAGTGCCGAGCCCAGTCCCAGCCACGGCCAAGCCGAACGTGGCACTGCACGCAACGGAGCGGAAAATTTCAGGATCAGCGTGAGCGAAAGCAGCGCATTGATCCAGAAGATCATCGGCAGCAATCGCCCCGCTCCCCAGGCTGGCCCCCAGCGCTGCACCAGCACATCAAACATCGCAAAGCACACCGCTCCCAGACCGCCTGAGATCAAGGTGACACCCAAGTGCTGCGGCGGGCGATTCGCATCGCGCCGGTTGAGCAAGATGATGCCTGCCACGCTCAGCACCGCCGCCAGCCACTGCTTCATGCCCACCGCATCGCCGGTCAGCAGGGGCGTGAAGAATGCCACCAGCACCACCTTGATGCCAAACACCGGCACCGCTACCGAGACATCACCGCGCTCGAGCGCCAGGAACTGCAAGGTCTGCCCGCCAAACAAACACAGCGCGATCAAAGCAGGCTGCCAAAGCAAACTCGTCTGCACCGGTTCACCACCACGCAACCACATCAGAGAAAACAAGACCGCCACGATCATGTTGGCCACGAAGGTGGTCCGCCAGAGCCCCACACCCAACTGGCTCGACCGCTTCAGCAGCATGGCGCTGAAGGCGTAGAGCAAGGCTGAGATCAGAGGGAAAACGACAATGGCGAAAGAGGCGGACACGCTCTGCCCTTAACATCATCACCACGCGAGGCAAACGACGAACCAACGTCACTTCGCCCCGAGCGCTGCGATCTCGCGGAACAGCTTCTCCAGCTCGCGATAATACTCGTCTTCCTTGATGGATGACTTCTGGGCCACCAGTTCGCGAACCTTCGCCTCCAGAGCATCACGTTTCGTTCTCACCTCATCCGAGAGCTTCATCTCATCCTCGTTGAGCACGAGCGCGAGTTGCAAAGACCGGGCTCCATCGAACTTCGGGTCCTTCGGCCTTACTCCTTCAAACACCTCCGACCTCGTGCCCACGCCATCGCCATTGTCCTCAATGATGGCGTGCTCTGTCGCGATGCGTTCCTCGGTCTCATAGAACTGCGCGGCTTGCTTCGCCGCATAAAGAAAAGCTTCCACCAGCGACACCTGACGATCCTGATCTGCATCCGCCTCCGGCAGCCCCACAATCGCCTTGGCCATGAACTCACCGAAACGAGTGTAAAACACCTCATCCGCGCTCTTCGTCGCACTCACGATCACTCGATTCGATCCCGACAAAGGCTTCACCCAGGCCCCGCTCGCCGAGGCTGTGTTCACCACCACGACCTCCTGCGGCAGTGGCTTTAGCCATTCCGCCAGTTGTGCCACGGACAGGTCTGGCCCGCTCAGATTGAACTTCGCTTCCCGACCATCAAACGTGCCATGCCCAATCATCACGATCCACAGGCTCGACTTCACCGATGCGACCCGTGACTTCAAATCATCAAGGCGCGTGATCACCGCAGCCTTCACTTGCCCCTTCGAGCATGCTTCCTGCCAGGCCTTCACCTGGGCATCGAACTTCTTTCCATACACGTCCTCGCCATCGGCACCACGCACGATGAGCACCTCCATCTGCCGCTCAATGGCGTGCGCGAAGGAACCCATGCAGACCACCAGCAGCGCGATGATGCACTTCATCATTCCGACTTCATCCTTCATCCTTTTCATATCACTCCTCCCGATCGGCGAATCGCCCACTCACCTGCCAGCAGCAAGACCATCGCTATCAGCCACCAGGCATTGTGCCACAGCGGCTGCGCCTTGCGATCCATCTGCGGCATCGCCAGCCTGGGCAACAATTCCGCGAGCTTGGCTGCATCCTTCACCGCCATGAACTGACCGCCTGTTTCTGCGGCAACACGTTTCATCCACTCCGCATTCGGAGCCAGCGATGCCATCTCGTCAGCCGTTGGGTTCAAGGCAAAGCCCGTGGTCTTCTCGCCCAGCACCTTGTTCTGCGCATCCTTCACCACGGCCTTCACCCGATAGCCGCCCGCAGCTCGCGGATAATGCTCCGCCTCGAACAGCCCCGGCTCCTTGAGGCTGGGCTCAGCAAAAAGTGTGACCGGCTTTTCGCCCGGACCCGTCACCTCGAACTGCACGCTCGCATCGTCTTGAGGTCTGAAGGCCGCATCCCGCACACGCACCGACAGCTTGGCAACATCCTGGCTCGCGATTTGCGAAAGTTTGGACTCCATCTCGATGCGGTCCGGCACATCCGTCACCAGCCAGCGCATGAGTTGCCGCCAGGCTTTGTCCATGTCCGCGTGCTGTTCCTTGTCCTTCAAACCCCAGCGCCACAGATCGCCGACGGTCATCGCCACGGTGCGACCAGTGCCATAGCGCTGCGTCACCAAGGCCGGGAAACGACGTTCCCTGGCATCCGTCACCATCGCCAGCACCGTGGCCCCAGGCTTGATGGATGAACTCTGATTCACCGACCAAAAACCCGGCATCATCGCCACGCGTTGCTCGTCCTCAGGTTGCTCCGCACGCAAGCGCGTCCACGTCTCCAGCCATCCCTCGCGAGTCATCGTCAGCTTAGCATCCTGGACGGCTTCCACCGTTCCCTGCCGGTCCAGATACACCGGCATCATACGCCCGACTGGCGTGTTGTTGTAGCCTCCCGCCGCAAATGAATCAGCACCACCAAGCATCAGCACGGAACCACCTCGCTGAGCGACGAACCGCTCGATGAGATTCATCTGATCCTGGGTGAAAAACTCAGCCTCCACATCATCGAGGATGATGGCCCGATACTCGGCCATCAGCAGTTCTGGCGTCTTCGGAAATCCATCGGCTAGCTCCACCTTGTCCTTGGTCCCCAATCGCGTGAGCACCGGTTGATCGTAGCGTTGGGCATCAGATTGTTGTTCGCCTCCGAATCCTCGGAACAAGGGATTGCTGGTCTCGCCCGCACGACTGCGATAATCGAATTTCGGTTCGCGCTTCGCGATGCGGATCAGGCTCGGCAGTTGAACCTCCACATCCATCGCCAGCGCCCGGCGCAGGAACTTGTGATCCCAGTTCGGACGGCCTGCCACATAGAGGATGCGATAGGGTCCGGTGCCTCGATCCACAGCGATGGCGCGCTCATTGTTGGCCAGTGTAGCCTCCTTCTCCGCACACGCAGCCACCACCTTGAAGAACGACACCCCAGGCTTGGCCACCGCCATGCGCAGTCGAAACACGTAGCTCTTCTGACCGCCACCGAAGAGGTGCTTCTCGGTTTGCACCACCTTGCCGGCTTCATCGAGCACTTTGAGTTCCACGTTCTTCCCATCGAGCCCGGTCTGCGCCACCTTCGCCGAGATGGACACGGGTGAATCTTCAAAGGTGGTTTGCTGCGCGCTCACTTCCACCAGCGACACATCGCGATCTGGCGCGTGCTCACCTACCATCAAGGTGTAAACCGGTGCCCCACCCGGCACCGCCTTCCAAGAGGCAGAATCGGTCGCGCCACCGTCGCTGATCAAGACCACCGCCGCTACTGACGAGGCCCTCCGATCACGCGATGCCATGACCGCTGAAGCGAGCCCGGACTGCCGCCCGGTAAAGTCGAGCGAACTCGCATCTCCGATCCCACGCATCCGTTCATCGACCGCCTGCAAGCGCACCCGAAACGTGTCCCGCAGCTTCTCCATCCAGGGCGACCACGCCTTGCCATCCTTCGACACCGCCGCCTTCACCGCCTCGCTCCGTGGTGGCGCGGAGGGCGACTCCGAGATTCCAAGGCTGGCCGAATTATCCGCCAGCACGATCACTTCATTCGCTCCCTTCTTGGGCGTCTCCGTCACCCGAACAGGGTCCAGCAGGCAAAGCGCTAGCACGACTGCTGCCAGCGTTTTGCAAAGCATCGCTGCCACCCGCTTCCATCCGCGCAGTGATGACCGTGCGTAGCCAACGATCAGGAAGATGGAAACCACCGCCAGCCAAGCTGCTGCGATCCACCAACGCTCGGGATGCTGCCAGACGATGGAAGTCATGGTGATTGATTGGAGAGTCCCGAAGGGGCTGGCTCTGCATCACAGTGATCGCTTCCCATCACTTCCCAGCCCCCAATTGCTCATAATACTTCTGCACCAGCTCGCGGTAAGCCTCCGGCACGGGATCACGATCCACGGGTGCAAGCGGGTTCTTGCCTTCGCGACGAGCGAGTTCCTCGGTCACCTTGTCGCGCAGTTCGACCAACGGCGCGACGATGCGCGTGTTGAGAAACTCCACCGCAGGCTGGTCCGAATGCCGTTCGTAATCACCGCGATACTGCCGTGCTCGATCCAGGACCGTGGCCACTTGATTGCGAAGCTCAGGGTTGCCGAGAGCTTCTTCGAGATTGCGCAAACGATCTGTCCACTGACCAAACCCGGCACCCGTAAGTGCGGATTCATCCGCCGCTTCCTTCGCTTCGTCGAAGAACCAGTCGCCACCGTTCACGTTGCGACCACTGCCGTTCTTTGGTCCGGCACCCGGCTTTGTGCCCTGCCCTTTGTCTGAGACGGATGCATCACCCTCAGCGGACTCAGCCCCATTTTTCGCCCCACCATTTGAGTTTGATGGCTTGCCTTCACCTTTACTTTGTCCGGGCTCGTTCGCGGAAGCGACTTCGCCTTGGCCTTGGGCATCCTTGCCTTGCTGACCGTCGGTGGCTTTGCCTTGACCTGGTTGACCCGGTTGACCTTGGGGGGCTTGACCTGGTTTGTTGTCCGGTTCGTTTGAGGCCATCTGGCCTTTTCCTTCACCGGGCTTGTCGCCTTCGCCACCCTTGCCTTCGGCTTTGCCATCAGCCTGCGCCATCTGGCCCTTGCCGTCTTTGCCGGGTTGCTGCCCTGGCTTGTCGCCCTTCGCATCGGTGTTGGCTTTCGAATCATCAGCGTCCGGCTTGTCGCCCTGGCCTTCACCTTTCTTGGACGCATCGGCCATGTCCTTCTTGTTGCCCGCTGCTTGTTTTTGACCTTCGGATTTCCCGTCTCCGGTCTCGCCCTTGGCTTGATCGATGAGCTTGTCGAGTTCGTTACGCGCCATGCGGAGGGCTTCGCTCTCATTGCCAAGCACACTCTCGGCGGCGCGCTCGACGCCTGCTTTGAGCTGATCGACGGCCTTGCCTGCACGTCGCTCAGCGTCCTGCGCGGCATTGCGATCACCGTATCGCGACTGCGCACTCGCCTCGGCCAGATTCTCCTCCAGTCCCAGCGTGTGGGCTGCACGCAGCGCATCGTAGAGCTGCTTGTGCAGGAGCGGTTCTGAAGCCTCGGCCTGTTCGCTCACCCGCTTCATGTCTTCCATCAGCTTCGCGGCGCGATCCTTTTGATCCTCGATTTTCCTCGATGCCTGGGCACCGCTGAGGCGCTGCTTGAGTGAGGCTGTGGTATCAAACGCATCCTTCGATTCACCCGGCTGATTCTCCATTTCCTCGGATAACTTTTTCTGCGCGTCGGCCAGTTCGCGAGCTTGGTCACGCATCGACTTCAACTCCTCCGTGAACCGCCGGGCCGTGCGCTGGCGGAAGTCATCGCGAGCCTTTTCGAGATCCTTTTGCGCTCGCGATGCAACCGATGAAGCCTGGGCCAGTTTTTGATCGCGCAGCTTCTCCGCAGCTTCGTTCACCTTGTCGCGCGTGTCTTCGAGCTGCTTCTTAGCCTCCGCCATGTTGGCCGCGTTCTCGGGCTTTTCCATACGCTCCTTCAGATCATCGAGATCGCGCAACAACTGGTCCTGTTCGTCCTGCAAGCGCTTCAATTGATTGGCCAGTTCCTCCTTCTGATCCTCCGTCTTCGCCTGGGCCAGTTGCTGCTCCAGCTCCTTCATCTTCTCCGCGAGCGCTTCCTGACGACGAGCCAGTTCCTTGAGACGATTGAGCACCGTGAGGTTCTCTTGCTGCTCGGCGGTCTTCTCTTCGCCAGCCGCTTTCTCTTCCTCGTAGCGCTGCTCCTTCTGCTTCAGCTCGAGCATGGAGATCTCCTCCTTCTGCTCCTGCTGGCCTTGCCCCTTCGACGACTTCGGCTTCGCCTTGGTCACACGGTGCTCGTTGTTCTGTGCCTGATGCAGGAATCGCAAGGCTGCCTGCTCGGGCGTCATCGCTTCATTCAGCGCTTTCGCATCGAGCTTCTCACTGGCCTGCGCGAGCGTCTTCTCGGCGATTTGCATCTGTTTTTTGGCCTCCACCAGAGAAGCCTTCACCTTCGGGTTCTCGACCTTTTCCATGGCTTCGTCGAGCTTCTCCTGTGCGATTGCCTGCGAGGTCATCACGGTATCCACATCGGCTTTCATCTGCGGCATCGCCTTGCCACCCGCTTGATCGCGTTGCAGACGCCAGTTCGCGTTCACGATGTCTTTCTGAAGCTTCACCAGTTGATCGGTCTGGGTGGGCTTGCCCTCGCCTTCTTCGCTCGGCGGAGGTTCGGTCTCACGGAAGATGTCTTCAAACGCACGCACCTCGGCGAAGAACATGTCACTCATCGTGCGTCGTGTTTCACCTGTCGGTCCTTTGTCCTCGGCCCAGAAGTAATAGCTCACGAGCTGCTGTGGCTCCACGCCCTCGGACTCAAGGTTGAGCATGGTCTTCACATCGATCTTCTTGCCCTGCTCGGCTTTGGCGAGGGGCAGCGGCACATCCTTCTTCGCCTCTGCCACATCGATCACCGCACCTGCCTTGAGCACTCCCACATCGTCCCAGACCTTGGCTTCGAGCGCTAGTTCCTGCAACGGCGACACCTTCGCGTCACGCTTGGGGAAGGCCACCTCGATCTTTGGAGCTGTGTTCTTCGTGACTGTGATCGTGAAGACCGGCGTCTGCTTGCACGAGCGCTCGTGATCATCGACGAGGTGAAGCCGATACTTGCGCGTCTCATCGGGCACCCAGCTGGTTTCGAGGAGTGTGGGATCAGCCGCAGATGGTTTGAGTTCCACCGTGTGCTCCCGGTCTGCGAAGAGTTCAGCACTCACAACCGGCTTGTTGATCTTCATGCGATAGCCGAGCTTCGAGCCCTCCATCATCGTCACCTTGAAGGTGTTCTTGATCTCACGAGAAGGCTGGCCGGTGTAAGCCGGAGGTGTCACGGTGGCATCGGCGCTGATCAGCTCGGGATGAACGAACGTGGTGATCTTGAAGTCGCGTGACTTCTGCTTCTCGAACTCCACGCGATACAGACCGTCGGCTTTGATATTGCCCATCATGCCGCCGAAGACCTTGCCATCGACCGTAAGCTTCATCGGCTGCCGCGCCTGCTCCACGCCCTTCGAGTTACAGACGACGAGCATCGCTTCCTCAGGCACATCGGTGGCAAATTTCGCCTCCACGACCAAGCGCGATCCTCGCTCCACTTCGGTATCGCCAGGGGTGACTTCGATCTCAAACTGATGCGCCTTGGGCGGCTCGGGCTTCTTGGCCTGAGGCTTGACCTTCGCCACCTCGGGCTTGGCGGGAGGAGAGAGCAGTTGATAGACGAATCCACCACACGTCAGCACCAGGCACGCCACGCCCGCGACCACTGCGATGGCGGATCGCTTCTGAGCAACCGCCGTCAGTTCATCGCTCCACAGGTGCTTCACGGCCTCCTTGACCGCGCTGTTGATGACGCGTTCCTGGAGATAGCTCAAGCCGGTGGCTCCCGGCTTCTGCTCCACCGCCGTGATCAAGAGTGATTGCAGCTCGGGATTCTTCGCCTCCACATCGCGGGCGAGCTGCTGGGCATCGAACTTCTCCGGCCTCACGAACCACCGGATCAACAAGCCGCCGACAAACAAGAAGCCAGCCACGCCGAGGACGATCTTTGTGTAGTGCTGATTCGATCCCGGAACAAAGATGGCCACACCGAGAACTGCTGCTGCCAGGACGAGCAGAATCGTATTCACCCAGCGCAAGCGCACCGCCCGCCGTGCTTCGATGATCTCCGAGAGTTTGCGAATGATAATGGGGTGCATGGTGTGACTCCGGTTACGCCGCATCCAACGTGCCAGCTGATGACTTCCTTCCGGCCAACCAAGTCTCCACGCCCAGCACGGCGAGCAGGAGAGCCAGGGCGAGCAGCCAATACTGCTGCTTCGCCTCCAGGTCCTCGTTGGCGAGGCGCTCCTGGTCTTTGACGGGCAGGATGGTTTCCGACTTCATCTTCACGCCGAGCGACACGAGCTTGCCGAGGTCCATCGGATTGATGCGGCTTTCTTCCGGCGGCAGATTCACCCCGAGGGTGCGACCGTCCTTGGTCTTCACGAATCCCGGCTTCTCAGCCACACCTTCGGGCAAGACGTCGCCCACCACGAACTGCGCAGGCTGCTCCAGGCTGACGCCCGCCTCGCCCAAAATGCCGTAAAGCAAGGGCACGAACTTCGAGGACAAGGCGAGCTGACTGTCGCGCGGCTGCCAGCCACTGAGCAGGATCACCAGCCGCCCCTTGCCCATCGGCACGGAAAGCAGAGCGGGCGCGTTGTTGTCGAAGCGCGCCACGATCTCCATCTTCACTCCGTCAGCCGCCAGCGTGCGATGCTTCCAGAAGTGAATCTTGGTGAAGTCGCGCAGGCGACTATCCTCGAAGGGCTTCATGACAGGATGCGAATAGTCCACCTCGCTGAGCAAGGAGAAGTCCTTCACCTCGGCTTCTTCGATTTTCACAGCCGAACCGATGAGTGCAGCCAACGCTTTCGTCTCGGTGCCCGTGACCACACACAGTGCCCGACCTCCGTTTTCAATCCAGGGGCGCAATTCAGGCAGCGGTTCCGCATCGCTCGTCATGACAACCCAGGCAGCGGTTTTCAAAGCCTCGGCACCGCCACCTGGCACGATCTCAGGTGCCAGCTTCGACGTAGTCACCATGGCCCGGCTGAGGTAAAACATCGGCGACTCCACACTGCCTGCGTCTTCATCGCCCGTGAGCGTGACAACCTTCACGATCCTCGGCTGCGGCGGAGCAATGTGCACGGCGTTGTCAAAGATCCAGCCATCGCCGCTCAACTGCAGCACCTGGGGCACGGCGGCGGCCGGACGCGGCACGCGGAGCACGCGCGTGGCTCCGGGTGGCAACTGCCCTTCTGCCGCGAGGCTGCCATCCGGCCACTTCAGAGCGAATGGCTCGGTCTTCGAGTCGCGCGCATTCGCCACCCGCACGCGCAGCATGGTGCTCGCCTTGCTGGCATCGACTTCATCAGAGTCGGCGACGCCGATCACGAGGCTGGCGGAGAGGTTGTTGGTGTCCTTCGGCGTGATCGCTTCGGTGACCAAAGTGACAGCCTCGGGCCACGCGAAACCGCGCAGCGCCTCGACGTTCGCGCCGTCCTGAAAGTCACTCACGACCACGATCTGCTTCTCAGCCACACCAGGCACTTCATTGATCCAGCCCACGGCCTCCACCAGTGCGCGTCCGAGATCGGTGCCCGACCAGCCGCACTGCACCTCTGGCAGCACCGCGAGGGATGAAAAGGCACCGCCCTTCTGCAACTGCCGGTCAAACGTCGCCACGGCGTCCTGATCGCCCTTGCGCAACCATTCGCGTGCCTTGGCTAGAGCTTGCGCGAAATGGTCGCCCTGCTGCATCGAGGCACTGCGATCCACCAGCACGAGCACGGCCTTGCCCTTGCCATCGCGCATCTTCTGATCCGCCAGAAAGGGACGCGCAAACATCGCGGCGAGCAGCAGCAGCGCGAGGCAACGAAGGGCCAGCAACAGCCAGCGCTCGATCTTGCTCCGCGTGGTGGTGACCATCGGCGTGGGCATCAGGAACTGGAGCGAGGAGAACTCCACCTTGGTCTTCGGCGGCTGGCGTCGCAGATGCAGCAGGATCGGCGCGATCACTGCGGCGGCGGCAGCCAGGAAGAGCGGGAAGAGAAGAGACATGAAGACGGACGATGGGACTCAACGCCCGAGCCCGCCGGATGTTGCGCTCAACCGTCGGCTAGAGCCCCACCGAGCGCCACACCTCCGCAGCACTCATGCCAGCCTCGCGCAGGGACCGCAGCGAGCGCGCCTGGTCGCGCTTGGCCAGACGCTTGCCATGCTCATCCATGATCAGCCGGTGATGCTGCCACTCGGGGACGGGCAGGCCTAGCAGGGCTTGCAGCAGTCGATGAAGATGCGTCGCAGGCAGGAGGTCTTCGCCTCGCGTCACCAGCGTGACGCCTTGCAGCGCATCGTCCACCACCACGGCCAGATGGTAACTCGTAGGCGTCTCCTTCCGCGCCAGCACCACATCGCCGAAGATCTCGGGCTTCGCCTCGTGCTCGCCATGCGTGTGATCGGTCCACTGGAGCGCCGATCCTGCGAGAGCGCGGGCTTTGGCAACGTCGAGCCGGAGCGCATACGGCTGCCCCGCAGCGATTCGCTCCTCCTGCTCGGCCTTCGATTTGGACCGGCAGATCCCAGGATACAGCGGCCCATCCGGCCCCTGCGGTGCCTGGCCTGCGCCCGCGATCTCCGCCTGGATCTCCTTTCGCGTGCAGAAGCACGGGTAGAGCAGGTCCATCGCCTCCAGCCTAGCCAAGGCAGACCGATAATCATCGAAGTGCTCGGATTGCTTCCTCACTGGCTGCTGCCACTCCAGGCCCAGCCACGCAAGGTCCTCAAAGATCGCCGTTTCATACTCCGGCCGCACACGCGTGGTATCAATGTCCTCAAGCCGCACCAGGAACTCCCCGTCTGCCTCCTTGGCTGCCTGATACGCAAAGCCCGCCGCATAGACATGCCCCAGATGGAGCAGGCCAGTCGGCGAAGGAGCGAAACGGGTGACGGTCATGGGCGAGGAGCGCAAGGCAGGGATGTCCAAGGCATTAGCGGTTGGCGAAGCCTTGCCGCTTGTCCATCACGATCATGCCGTTCACCTTAGCGCCCTCCTCCCGCGTATTCGTCATTCGCCATTCCTCCCCATGCCCATCTACGAGTTCTACAGTCCCGACACGAACAAGCTCTACCAGTTCCTCGCTCGTTCGTTGCGACATCGTGACCGCACGCCTCGATGCCCGGACGGCCCTGATTTCAAAATGGAGCGCCGGGTCTCGCGCTTCGCGATCATCGGCAAGGCGAAAGGCGAAGACGAGGGCGATCCTTTTGCCGGAATCGACGAGTCCAAGGTGGACGCGCTCATGGCCGAGATGGAGGGCGAGATGGCAGGCCTGGATGACCACAATCCCAACCCTCGCCAGATCGGCCACCTGATGCGCAAGCTCACCGACGTCATGGGCGATCGCACCCCCGAGAGTCTCAAGGAACTCGTTCACCGCCTCGAAGCGGGCGAGGACCCCGAGAAGTTGGAGGAGCAATTCGGCGACTTCGACAGCGACAACCCCGACGGGGCACCCAGCGCCGCCGCCGATGCGCTCTGGGACACGGTCAAAAAGCGCATCAAATCCCTGCGCGATCAGCCCGTCCGCGATCCGAAACTCTACGACATGACCGACTTCATCTCGGAGTGAGCCCGCTTAGTTCAGGGTAAACCCTTGGCGATCCCTCGGGACTCGGCCCGCCTGCCAGTTGAGTCCACCTTCGGGACAAAAAACCAGCGTGACCTCAAAGCCGACCGTCCCGTCAGGTCGCCGTGCAGGCGAGCAGTCCACCACGTAGCCACGCACGATCACCCAGCCATCGTGCTCACGCAGGTGCGCCAAGGTCGTCACCCCTCGAAGCGCCGATTTTTTGAGCTTGAGCTGAAGTTCGGCCGTGAGGTCAAAGTGCTGCCGCGACCAGAACACCAGCCCGCAGGATTTCAGGGCCAGCAATTGCACCACACTCTGCACCGACCCGCTCTGAGGCTTGAAGGCTCCCGACTCCGGTTGCTGACGCTTGGCTTCCATAAAAGAAAAGGGGCTGACAGGACGGGCGAAACGGTGCCGCCTTCGCCATGAGTGTCAACGCGCATGTCAGCCGCGCGAAACCGCCCCAGGAGCCTTCTTACCGAAAAATGAGAGGGCTCTCATTTATTAAGTTATCTTGATTTTCAGCTTCCCATGTTTCCATTGATATGCCAAATTGCTGTAATTTCTCTAAACACCATGCAAACCAGCCTGCTTTGCAGGCGCGCTGCCATGGCCTCCACAGTCAGCCTTCTGACGGAACCGCCCTCCCACCGGTCCCGACGAGGGCCTTCATCGGCTCTCTTTCGATTGGTTCGGGAACCATCCCGGCGACCAAGGGCGGCAGCTTGCCCGCAATCGAGGCACTGATTCCAGGCAGTTCGCACTTTGCTTTCTCCGCCGCGCTCGCCAGACTGCGTGCCCATTTTTCCCCCTCTAAAGCCGTGAGCCAAGCCCATCCCACTGACGATCTGCGTATCGAGCGCATCCGCCCCATCATCTCCCCTGCCCTGCTGATGGATCAGCTCCCTCTCGGTGAAAAGGAATCCGTCTTCGTCGAGGATTCCCGTCGTGTGGCCGAGAGCATCATGCAGGGCAAAGACGACCGACTGCTTGTGGTCGTAGGCCCATGCTCCATCCATGATCGCGCCTCCGCCATGGATTACGCGAGCCGCTTGATCAAGCTGCGCGAGAAGCACGCCGCCGACCTCGACGTCGTGATGCGCGTCTATTTCGAGAAACCGCGCACAACAGTCGGCTGGAAGGGCCTCATCAACGACCCACACATCAACGACACCTTCGACATCAACACGGGTCTTCGCCTTGCCCGCGAACTGCTGATCGACGTGATCAAGCTCGGCCTGCCAACGGGCACCGAGTTCCTCGACGTGATCACGCCGCAATACATCGCCGACGCCGTTGTTTGGGGAGCCATCGGCGCTCGCACCACCGAGAGCCAAGTGCATCGCCAACTCGCGTCCGGTTTGTCCATGCCCGTTGGCTTCAAGAACGGCACCGACGGCGGCGTGCAGATCGCGCTCGACGCCATCCAGGCCAGCCAGGGCCAGCATCACTTCCTCAGCGTGACCAAGGAAGGCGTGGCCGCCATCGTCACTACGCGCGGCAACAACGCCTGCCACGTCATCCTGCGCGGTGGTAAGCAGACGAACTTCGACGCCGAATCCATCGCCACCGTCGTCGCCCAGCTCAGTGCCAAAGGCCTGCCGCCGCACGTCATGGGTGATTGCAGCCACGGCAACAGCCTCAAGGACTACCGCAAGCAACCCGGCGTCGCCACCAGCCTCGCCGAACAAATCGCCGCTGGCAGCAAGGCAGTCACCGGAGTCATGATCGAAAGCCACATCGTCGAAGGTGCCCAGAAAAAGCCCGAGACCTACGGCCAAAGCATCACCGATGCCTGCGTCGGCTGGGATGCGACGGTCACCATGCTGGAAGAACTGGCGGCGGCGGTGCGGAAGCGTAGAGGGTAATGAATGAAATCACGACGAGGAGCCCCTCTTGATGGTCCCAAATTGATGGGATGGTCAATGGTCGGTTTCATCCTTGTTGGCCTATGGATTCATCCTCACGAAATGAATAACACTGCTCGACTTGGGTTTGTGTTTGTCGGATTTCAACCGCTCGTGTTTTTTTACCAACTCCGATCTTTTGTGCGCGGCGAGTATCGTTGGCTCGCACACTTCGATTTGTTTGTCTGGTGGCTGGTCACAATTCTGTCTCTCCCTCTTGGTTACTTCGGTTTACGCGCGATCTCTAAAGTCATCTGGCAACTGTTGACTGGACATGATGGCACCTCGTTCCCACCACTTTCGAAATAGTCCGTGTCTCCCAATCAACTCTCCTCCTTAACCCGCGCCCGCATCCTCGTCATCGGTGACGTGATGCTCGACCACTTCGTGTGGGGCAATGTCCGGCGCATCTCGCCTGAGGCACCGGTGCCGGTCGTTGAAGTCGTGCGCGAAGACTTGTTCCCAGGTGGTGCGGCGAACGTGGCGCGCAACCTCGCGGAGTTCACGAAGCACAGCTTCATCATGGGCCGCGTCGGCAATGATGGAGCCGCGCAGCAGCTTCGTGATTTGCTCGAGACCGAAGGCGTCAGCACCGATACGCTGGTCGTGCATGACTCACTGCCGACCATCTCGAAGACCCGCATCGCCGCGCGTCAGCAACAGATCGTGCGCGTGGATCGAGAGACACTCGCGCCCTTGTCCGAGGCTGAACTGGCGGAAATCGAATGCATTGTGCGTGCCCGACTCCCGGAACTCGATGCGATCATCATCGAAGACTACGGCAAGGGCTTCGTCACGCAGCCGCTGGTCGAGTTGCTGGTGCGTCTCTGCAAGAAAGCGGGCAAGCTCCTCACCGTCGATCCCAGCCCCCGCAACCCGCTCGACTGGAAAGGCGCGACGCTGGTGAAGCCGAACCGACTGGAAGCCTTCGCTGCCGCAGGTCTGGACGACAAGCATACGCCCGGCGACCCAACAAAGGACCCGCAGCTCCTCGAAGTCGGCAAGCGCCTCCTTGCCAAGTGGCAGGTCGCCAACGTCCTCGTCACGCTCGGTGAGCAAGGCATGATGATCTTCAGCGCAGACGACAACGCTCAGCCGCATCACATCCCGACGCGTGCTCGCGAGGTCTATGACGTCAGCGGCGCAGGCGACACCGCGATCGCACTACTGACTCTCGCTCTCGCTAGTGGCCTGAGCCTTCACGACGCAGCCGAAGTCGCCAACCACGCGAGCGGCATCGTCGTTGGCAAACTCGGCACCGCGACATTGACGCCCGCCGAATTGCTGGAAGCCTTCAAAGCATGAGTTCGCTCGCCACCATTTTCCAGTCCCAGCTCGCCGCCCACAACGCTGCCATCGTGCGTCTGCCGGAGTGCTTGCCGGTGATCGAGCAGCTCACTGCCGCCGTCATCAAGGCGCTGCACGCAGGCAACAAGATCATTTTCTTCGGCAACGGCGGCAGCGCGGCGGATGCCCAGCATCTCGCGGCCGAGTTCGTGATTCGCTACCGCATCAATCGCCGTTCGTTGCCGAGCATCGCGCTCACGACTGACACCTCGATGCTCACCGCTTGCGGCAACGACTTCGGTTTTGAAACCATCTTCGCGCGTCAGATCGAAGGCCTCGCGAACGCTGGCGATGTCGCCATCGGCATCACCACCAGCGGCAACAGCGCCAACGTCCTCGCCGGCCTGCAAGCGGCGAAGCAAAAGGGCTGCATCACGTCGTCGTGGACTGCTGAAGGCGGTGGCAAGGCGGCAGAGATCGCCGACCTCGCCATCAAAGCGCCATCGCCGGTCACTGCTCACGCGCAGGAGTGCCACATGATCGTGGGGCACATCATCTGCGAGGCAGTCGATCAGGCGTTCGCGAGCTAGCGCGACGCACTCGGGCACGAGCCCGACTTCATCGGATGACCATCATCCATAACTTCAAGTGGCTCTTCAGCTACCAGGTGCTGCGGCTGGCCGTCGGCTTCTTGCTAGGTGCGTGGGTTGCACGAGCGCTGGGGCCTGCTGACTTCGGCATTCTCTCCACTGCCTCGGCGACGGCAGCCATCGCGTATGTGGCGATCGAACTCGGCATGAGACAACTCGTGGCCAAGGAGATCAGCCAGCGCCGCGAGCACGAGCGCGTGATCGTTGGCACCGCCTTCAAGATCTGGCTCCTCAGCGGAGTCATGATCACCGCGCTCATTGGCGTGTGGAATGCGACTGGCGGTGATGGCCCACGGCTGCCCTGGGCCGTGTGGTGGGCCGCGATGCTGCCGCAGATGCTGTCGTGTCTCGCCTTGCACAATATCTGGGAAGAAGCCAGCCACCGCGCCTTCGTGGTCGTGCGGAATGGCATGGTCGCGTATCTCACCTGCGCGGCGTTGCGGCTGGCGTGCCTGATCTGGTGGCCAAGTCTCAGCGTGCTCGCGTGGACGGTGGCGGCAGAGACCTTGCTGCTCGGTGTGCTGGCGATGCGCACGAGCCATCGTCTCGGACGCGGCTGGTGGCCGACGGGTTGGGATGCTACGACCGCACGCAAGCTCCTGCGCCTTGGCAGCCTCCTCATGCTTGGGCAAGTGGGCACATTGCTGCTCCTGCGCGCCGACACCGTGATGATTGAGCACATGCGCGGCGAAGCCGAAGCGGGCATCTACGGCGGCGCAATTCGATTGAGCGAAATGGCTTACCTCCTGGCCACCATGGTGATCACCGTCCTGCTCCCAAAACTCTCCGAGCGCATCGCGCACTCCACGCCGCAGCACGCTCGTGAGTTGGTTCGTCGCGGCAGCGAACTCATGGTGGCGCTCAGCTTGCTCTCCAGCATCGCGCTTTTCGTCGCGGGACCCATGGTGATTCGCTTGCTGCTCGGACCGAAGTATGAGGCATCCATCCCTGTGCTGCTCGTGCATTGCCTGTCCGCATTGCCCTACTTCCTCAGCGAATGGCGCAATGCGGTGCTCGTCGCCCACGAGCGAGCAACCACCAGCGCCTGGATGTCCTGGCTCGCATTGCTTGTGAACGTCGGGCTCAATCTCCTCTGGATCCCGGAGCATGGCGCGCTCGGTGCCGCGTGGGCCACGCTCATCAGCTACGTTGTCTGTGGATTGGTGACCACTTGGTTCGTGCCCGATCTGCGATGGTTCGCACGACTCCAGATTCAGGCCCTCGTTTCCCCCTTCAAGTGGCTCACGCGTCCACGGCACGCGTGGATCGAGTTCCAGGCCATCATCGCCCGCAATGCCGCAGCGGCGGCTTAACCCCTCCTCATTGATTTCATGAGCAACGGACCCCAAGGCAATGCCATGCCCCTTGTCGCTATCATTGGCGGCATGTTGGTCGCCCTCTACGTCGCCACTTCCATCCTGATGGACGAAGGCAATCAGCTCGCCGGGCTGTTCTTCTACATGTTGCTCGGCAGCGGTGTGATCGGCGTGCTCGCCCCACGGCTGGCGTTTTTCATGTTTATCCTGCAAAGCGCCTACCTCGATCTCTTCAAGCGCCTGATGGTGATCGCCGGCAATGTGCAGTTCACCGACCTCTTTTGGGTGCTCGGCATTGCACCTGTGACCGTGGCCGGGATCTCAGCAGGTCTGGTGATGCGCATGGTCTTTGGCAAGATTCAGATGGACGGATCGGACGTTCGGCGTCTGGTCGTAGCTGTGCTGCTCAATGTCTGCCTGGCTGCGCTCACATATGTGAAAGGCGGCGGCGTGGGCGGCACCATGCGCGAAGTGGCCAATGGCTCCTCCTACACCCTACTGCTCTTCATTGTGCCGCTGATTTTCTCCACGCCAGATGCCGTGGCACGCTGCACCCGTTTCATCATCTACACTTATGTGCCAGTCGCGATCTATGGGATCTATCAGCAGCTCTTTGGCTTCCAGGCGTTTGAGATCGATTACCTCAAGACGGGGCTCAGCATCGAGGTGAAACTCCTTGAGTCCGAGCGCGTGCGTGCCTTCAGCACCCTGAACTCCGCCACCTCACTCTCCGTCATTGCAGCCTCCCTCGCAGCGCTGACGATCACCCTCTCCATGATCGGCAGGCGCACACTGCGCCCGCTCATTCCCACACCCGTCGCACTTGGGTTCGTGATCCTCTTTATTGCCGCCTGGGTGGCGAGCACGGTGCGTGTCGGCATTCTTCTCCTGCCCGTCGCCATCGTCGGCACTTACCTTTTCCGCAAGGCAAGCACCACCCGCACTTTCTACGCCTCGCTCACGGCGGCCTTCATCGCCCTCGTGGCATCGGCCAGCTACCTCTACAGCAATATCGAACTCTGGACGCGACAGATCCTAGAACTGACCAAGAGCGATGCCTTCGCCAGCTACATGCTGAACATGAACAGCTACAAGGACCGCCTCCACGGCTTCATGAATGTGCTCGCCAATCCCAAGGCCTACACGCCGTTCGGGATGAGCGAGGCCGCAGCACAGGACAGCACCTACCACTCACACGATCCTCTCAGCGCTTCGCTGCTGAACTATGGCTTTGTGCCTGTAGCCATCGGCCTCTTCATCGCTGGTCTCGCCCTGTGGAGATTCCATCGCGTGATCTTCACCATGCGCGATCCCACCCTGCAAATGTTTGCGGCGGCGTTCCTCGCCAATGCGGCAGGGAACATCGCCGTCTCGATGGTGAACGGTTCCTTGTTAGGCACCTTCCCCGTCAATGTCTTCTTCTGGGTGAGCCTCGCCTTTGCCGCTTCATTGAGGCGCACGGATGCCCGCCTCGCCGAGCGCCGTGCCCAGCTCTCGCCTTCCGGCAATGCCTCCCCGCTGCACCGCGACCCATTGCCCACCAAACGCATCCCAACGCCCCGCTTCGCACCCGTCGCCCGCGTTCAGCCCTGATGACTTCGCACCCTCCATCGCGTCTCCTCGCATCCCTGTGGCCCGCCGCAGCGGCACTTCTGCTGCTGGTGGTCATCGTGCCCTATGCGGGAGGTTATGAAGAGACGAGAAAGACCCTCATCGGCATCCTCATGGATCGTTGGTTTGCTTCCGAGTCCACCACCTGGCAATACGGTGCCATCGTGCCCTTCGTCGTTGCCTGGTTGATCTGGCGGAAACGAGAGATCCTCATGAACACCAAGATTAGCGGCAGTGCGATGGGTCTCGCCGTGATCATCGCCAGCATGGGCAGCTACTTCGTCGGCTACAAGGCCAACAACTACTACTTCGGCTATCTCGCGATCCAGCTCTTCGTGCTGGGTGCCGTCGTGTGGCAGTTCGGCTGGTCGTGGATGCGTCAGCTCACCTTTCCGTGGATCGTCCTGGGCACCGCCTGGCCGCTCTACTTTCTGGAGGACCGGCTCGGCTTCCCCCTTCGAATGCTCTCGACGCAGGGCGTCATGGCCGTCGTCAAGTTACTCCACCTGCCCGTCGTTGCTGAAGGCACCTCGCTATTCTCGGCCTCGTCAGGAGAGGCCATTGGCTCCTGGATGACGCTCAAGGTCGATGGCCCATGCAGCGGGATGAATACGCTCTTCGCCTTGATGTTCATTGCCCTGCTCTTCGCCCACCATCAGCAGCCCACGCTCATGCGCCGCAGTTTGCTTTTCATGCTGAGCATTCCTCTGGCCATCCTAGGCAACATGGTCCGCATCGGCATGTTGATTGGCGGCTGTCGTTTGTTCGGCCAGGACTTCGCCGTTGGGAATCATGAGAACGAGATGAGCAGCTACCACCTGCTCGCCGGACTCGCGGTATTTGTTGTCGCCTTTATCGGTCTTCAGGCAGCCTCACGCCAGATGAATCGCTGGTGCTCACGCTGGAAAAATCAAGCTCGCAAAGACCGCGTGCCTCTGCCGCTGAACAAAGCCTCCGCCTCAACACCATGATTCTGCGCGGCCTCATCACCCTCATCTTTGCAGGCGGCACTGCGGCCCTCTGCACGCTATCGCCAGCCCCCACTGGCAGTCAGGACGTGGGCGTCACGATGCAGTTACCCCAACGAGCAGGCCCCCTCATCGGCGTAACGCGCGAGCCCGACAAGATCGAGCGGGAGAAATTGCCCACGGACACCACCTTCGCCAAGATGACTTACGTGACCGCAGGTGCGCCACCTGCCGAGCGCGACATCGCCCAGGTCTCCGTCGTCCTCGCAGGTGCGGAAAGCCGCAGCATTCATCGTCCAGAAGTATGCCTCACGGGACAAGGCTGGAGCATCGACGGCTCACGCGTGATTCCCATCGAGATTCGTCCAGGCCGCACACTCTACGTCAAGGATCTCAGCATCAGCGGCACCTTTGCCAGCAATGATGGCCAGTCGCGCCACCTGCACGCCCATTACGTTTACTGGTTCGCAGGCGATGGCGTGACCACACCCAGCCACTTCGAGCGTCTCTGGAGCAGCACCTGGGATGCCGTGCTGCACAATGTGAATCATCGCTGGGCCTATGCCGCCGTCATGGCCCATGTCACCGAAGACCTCGATCCCGAAAAATGCGGCGAGCGCCGTCGAACGGACGAGCAGACCGGGCGTCTCATCACCTTCCTGATTCAACATCTCGTGCCCCAATTTCAGAAGGACTTCTTCACCGAAGGCAATCCGCCAATCGTAAACTGAACACCGCCAGCATGATCGACCACCCATTCAACACCGAGAAACTCGAGCGACTTCGCGCCTGGATGCGCGACTCCAAACGAGTGATGATCGCCTACTCGGGAGGTGTGGACAGTTCGTTGCTCCTTCGTGTCGCCACCGAGGAACTGGAGCAAGAAGCTCTCGGTATCATGGCGGTCTCGCCTTCCCTTCCTGATGGCGAACGGCAACAGGCTGTGGAGCTAGCACAGGTCATGGGTGCCCGTCTCAAACTCCTTCCCACGCAGGAAACGGAGGACATCAAATACCAAGCCAATGCGCCCAACCGCTGCTTCCACTGCAAAGATCATGTCTATCGCGCCCTGCGACGCTACGCCGATGATCATCATTTCGATGTGGTCGCGGACGGCATGAATGTGGAGGACACGCTGGATGTCCGCCCTGGCCGCGCCGCCGCAAAGCTGCACAACATCCAAAGCCCATTGCATGATCTCGGGTTCACCAAGGCAGACATTCGCGAAGCCGCCCGCTACCTTGGCCTCTCGAACTGGAGCAAGCCCGCCGCCGCCTGCCTGGCCTCGCGCATTCCTTACGGCACCACCGTTACCCAGGAATTACTCGGCCAGGTGGAGGCAGCCGAAGCATCGCTGCACGCGCTGGGCTTCAACGAACTCCGCGTTCGACACCACGGCGATGTCGCTCGCATCGAAGTGCCCCCAACGGTTTTCGACAAGGTGATGCATCAACGCGATGCCATCGTTCAAGCGATCAAGCAGGTGGGCTACACTTTCATCTCGCTCGATCTTCAGGGCCTCCGTCAGGGGAGCCTGAACGAAGTCCTCGCCGCCCGCGCGTAGGCAGCGCCGCTTGACTTGCGGCCCCTAAATCTTCATGAGAAATCGCGACAGCGAACTCGCCATCGATCTCTATCGAGGCATCGCCGCCTTACTGGTGCTGCTCGCACACGCCCTGACGTATGCATTGAAGGCTGTGCATGGTGCGGACTCCACCACTTACCCCTTCATTGACAGGCTGGCGCGCGCGAGCCTCGGGTCCGGCACCTTCTGGGTGTGGGGATTTTTTGTGCTGTCAGGCTTCTGCATTCACCAGAGCATCGCGCGAGATCAGCAGCGCCAGACGTTCTCCATTCCGCGTTATGCTTTGGGCCGGATCACCCGCATTTATCCCCTCATGCTCATCGGGCTCGCACTGGCTGCGCTCGTCTGGTGGCTGACGGGAGGTGCAGCATCACCGGGCGAGGCATTCCCAGTGGGCAAGCTCATCGCGACACTCTTCTTTGCCCAACAATTCGTCGGGGACTTTCCCGGCTACGATCCTGCATGGTCACTGTGCAATGAAGCTCTTTACTACATCCTGTGGCCGATTCTCTTGATCATTTGCAGGTGGCAGGTCACACGCGCGGCGGTGATTGGTGCGATCTCCAGTTTCGTGCTCGCTCTTGCCTTGGTCGCGGTATGGAAGACTGCGTTCGCAGGTGACGGCCAGCATTGGTTGGTGCCTGCGTGGTGCATGATTGCCCTGTTCGTTGTATGGCTCGCAGGTGCCGCGCTGGCCTCGATCTGGCAGTGGCTTCAACCAAGGATGACGCCTCGCCTCGCATGGTTTGCAATCGTATGGCTGGCGCTCATCTACTCGATCAACGTCGCGATCCATTATTATCACGCGCGTGCCTGGACCTACACTCTGGCCGCCTATGCGACCGCGCCTGCGTTTGCTCTTCTCATTGCCAGCGGGCATCATCTTCGCCTCAGCCAGTCCCACTTCTGGCAAAAACTCGCGACCTGGCTGGGCACGCTCAGCTACCCCTGCTACCTGCTGCATCAGCCCGTGCTCGACTTCCTCGAATACGCAGTCATGCATCGTTTGCCTGTCAGCATTCAGGAGTCCCCATGGCTGCACACAGTTACCCTCGCGGTGCCCGCGACGCTCTTCGTTTCCGTCCTCGGCGTCACTCTTGAGAAACGAGTGATGGCGTGGCGCGCTCGCATACTGGGAGGCAGGCCGTCCCCACTACCGTCAACCACGGCAACCAGCATTGCATGACACGCCGTCGCCGACTTCTCTTCGCGCTCATCGCCCTGTGCTTAGCGGTCGGGATGCCCATGATCGGGGCTGAACTTTTTCTCCGGTCGCGTGGTCCGCTGCGCGTGCATGGAGTTACTTTCTCGCACCCGGTCCTGCATCATGCTCACAGACCGGGCTGGACCGCTCAGATTGAGAGTTTCACCAGCGAGTATGACAGTTTTCCCGTCGCCTTTGATCAGGATGGCTGCCGTTACGATCCACAGGCCAGCTCCACCGAACACGGCAGCGAGCCCAACCGCATCGCCTTCCTGGGCGACTCCTTTGTGGAAGCCTATCAGGTGCCGTATGCTGAATCATTCGTCGCACGCGTTGAGAAGGAGTTCGGCACTCGTGCCTGGGTGAGGAATTACGGCACCACCAGTTACTCGCCGATCCTGTCACTGCTCCAATGGCGGACCAGCATCAAGAGCTGGAAACCCACCCACGTTGTCTTCATGCTTTACACCAACGACGTTGATCGCAGCACCGCCTTGTCCGATGCGGACTATCTGGAAAAGGCCGTGCGCGATGACCATGGCGAAGTCACAGCCATCCCTGGCAGCGAGAGCAAGGTGGAGGGTTTCCTGCGGCAGTTTCACCTCGCCTGGGAATTGATGCGGGTCTATCGCGGCCTTCAGCATCGTGCCTTGCATCCCAAGGCCGCCAATGAGTCAACAGGTGCCTTCACGGAACCTAACCCCGATGTGGAGGAACCAACGCCCTCTATCCTGCTCAAGCTGAAGCAGGAAGTCGAATCCACCGGGGCGCGATTCACTCTGACCGTGGTGCCCTCCAAGCTCCGACATGTCACGCCGGACACCCCACACGACGGCCCGGAGTTTAGCGACAAATGGAAGGCATGGTCAGCGAAACAAGGGATCGACTTCATCGACCTCGCCGCTACCTTTCGCGAACACGCCTCCCAGCATGAAACCCTCTTCTTCAAGGAAGACATTCATTTCAATCCCGCAGGTCACTCCGTGGCCGCACAAGTCATCGCAAGCGCGCTTCGGCCCGCCTTGAAGTAACCCCTCCCCCTCATGGCCAGCATCCTCGGCATCTCAGCCTTTTATCACGACAGCGCCGCCGCCCTCGTCAAGGACGGCGCTATCACCGCCGCCGCACAAGAAGAGCGGTTCACTCGCATCAAACACGATCACGAGTTCCCCAAGAACGCGATCGACTACTGCCTGCGTGAAGGTTCCATCCAAATCGAAGACCTCGATTACGTCGCCTTTTATGACAAGCCTTTGCAGAAGTTCGACCGCCTGATCGAAACGTATCTCGCCTTCGCGCCGAAGGGCCTGCAAAGCTTCATGATGGCCATGCCGCTCTGGTTGAAGACCAAGCTGCATCTACCGCGCGAGATCAACAAGGCACTCGGCGGTCGCTACAAGAAGCGCATCGTCTTCACCGGCCATCATGAGAGCCATGCGGCCAGCGCTTACTTCCCGAGCCCGTTCGACAAGGCTGCGATCCTGACCATCGACGGCGTGGGCGAATGGGACACCGCGACCATCGGCATCGGCGAGGGCAACAAGATCAAGCTGCTCAAGACCATGCACTTCCCGCACTCGCTGGGCCTGCTCTACAGCGCCGTGACTTACTTCTGCGGCTTCAAGGTCAACAGCGGCGAATACAAGCTCATGGGCCTCGCACCGTATGGCGAGCCGAAATACAAGGACGTCATCCTCAAGCACTTGATCGACCTCAAGGAGGACGGCTCGCTCGCGATGGACATGAGCTACTTCCAGTATTGCGAAGGTCTGCGCATGACGAACGACAAGTTCGCCGCCCTCTTCGGCGGCCCCGCCCGCAATGCGGAATCCGAGATCAGCCAGCGCGAGATGGACATCGCCGCCAGCATCCAGGCCGTGACTGAAGAGGTCGTGCTGCGCATGGCGAAGTATGCTGTGCAGCTCACGGGTTGCCGCGATGTCTGCATGGCGGGCGGCGTTGCCCTGAACTGCGTGGCGAATGGCAAGCTCACCCGCAGCGGCATTATTGATCGCCTCTTCATCCAGCCAGCTGCCGGTGATGCCGGTGGCGCGCTCGGGGCTGCGCTCTTCGTTCACTATCAACTCCTCAACAACGAGCGCAAAGCTGACCCTGGCGACTCTATGCAAGGCAGTCTGCTCGGCCCCAAGTTCACCAATGATCAAGTGCGCACCGAACTCGACCAGATCGGAGCCGCCTACGAGTTCATCGAAGACGAGGCCAAACTGCTCGAAGTCGTCGCTGGCGAAGTCGCGAACGAAAAGGTGATTGGCTGGTTCGCTGGTCGAATGGAGTTTGGGCCGCGTGCGCTCGGTGCCCGCAGTTTCATCGGCGATGCTCGCAGCCCCGCGATGCAGGCGCAGATGAACCTGCGCATCAAGTTCCGCGAGTCCTTCCGCCCCTTCGCCCCTGTGGTGCTGCGCGAGGATGTGGAGCACTGGTTCGATCACAAAGGCGAGAGCCCCTACATGCTTGTCGTCGCCGATGTGAAGCCCGAGCACCTCCGCCAACTCAGCGCCGAGGAGCAGCAGAACATGAAGGACCCCGACCTGCGCAAGCGCGTGAACGTTCCGCGTTCCACGCTGCCCGCGATCACTCACGTCGATAACAGTGCTCGCCTGCAATCCATCGACGAGCGACGTCACGGACGCTTCTGCCGGTTGATGCGCGAGTTCAAGCGCCAGACCGGCTGCGGCGTGATGATCAACACCAGCTTCAACATCCGCGGCGAGCCCATCGTCTGCACACCCACCGATGCCTTCAAGTGCCTGCAAGCCACCGAGATGGACGTGCTCGTGGTCGAAAATTTTGTTCTCCGCAAGTCCGCCCAGAAACAACTCAGCGAAGCCGAGAAGGCCAAGTATGTCGCCAGCTTCAAACTCGACTAATCCACCCCCGCCATGATCAATCCCTTCAAAGAAATCAACTGGCAGCCGGGCAGCACGGACCTGCACAAGTTTGCTCGCAGCCTCGTCATTGGCTTTCCAGTCATCGCTCTGGTCTTCTTCCTCGCGAAGTGGATCAAGACTCACTCCTTGCCAGAGCCCGCCTTCTTCCTGCAACTCGGCGGCATCGGCGCAGCCGTGGGCATCGTTTGCTGGCTGGTGCCGATCATCGCACGCCCGCTCTACTACGTCTGGTATGCGCTCGCCGCGTGTATCGGCATCGTGATGGCGAACCTGCTCTTCGCCCTTCTGTTCTATGGCATGTTTACTCCCCTTGGTCTCTTCATGCGCCTGATCGGACGCGATCCACTAAAACTGCACTGGCAGAAAGAAGCCGCTACCACCTACTGGCAAGATGCGGAACCTTCACCACCAGCAGCGAGATACTTCAGCCAATACTAACTCCACTCCGCATCCCATGTCCCAGCCCAAGAACGACTTCGAAAACGCCGCTAGCGGCAAGCAATCCGGCATCGTCGCCGAGTTCATTGGCTTCCTGAAGCAGAACAAGAAGTTCTGGCTCCTTCCGCTCATCATCGTGATGCTGCTCATGGCGGGTCTCTTGATCCTGTCATCGACAGCCGCCGCGCCCTTCATCTACACGCTGTTCTAAAGACAGCGTTGAGATCAAAGGCGGCTCGGGTTCACAGCATGTTTGATTCTGCTCTCAACCTCGACCTCCTGCGCCTTGACCGGCAAGGTTTCCCTGAAGTCGTCTTCGCGCGTGGCAAGACCCGCGCGCAGACGGTCACTGCGCTTCAGCGTTTGCATGATGCCCATGGCCATGCGCTGGCCACGGGCGTCTGTGAGGACCTGGACATCGGCGGACTCTTCGATCCGGTCTCCAAGCTCTACCGCCTGGGCCAGATGCCCATCAGACCGGGCTGGCCTTGTGTCTTGAGCGCTGGCACCTCGGATCAATTCATTGCCGAGGAGGCGGCACAAACGCTGGAGTTCCTCGGCTACGAAACCAAGCGCATCTGCGACGTGGGCGTCGCTGGCTTGCATCGCCTCCTTGATCGCGTGGATGAGTTCAAGGATGCCGATGTGATCATCGTGGTCGCAGGCATGGAGGGCGCGTTGCCCAGCGTCATCGGCGGCCTCGTGCCCCAACCGATCATCGCCGTGCCAACGAGCGTTGGCTATGGCACCAGCTACAACGGCATCTCCGCTCTCCTCGGCATGTTGAACTCTTGTGCCGCAGGCGTCAGCGTCATGAATATCGACAACGGCTTTGGCGCGGCCATCGCCACGCATCGCATCCTGCAACGACTGCACCCATGAATCTCTCCGCCCTCAAAGAGAACCTCTTCAAGGCGCGCAACGAGCGCAATGCCCTGCCTCGCTACATTGCACGCCGGTTCTTGTTCAAGCCCCTCGAACGGATCGGTCTTCATGTGATCGGCGATCACTTTTATGAGCCCATCCCCAACCTCCGCGAGATCGAGGCAAACTACGACAGCACTCCTCGACAGATCCCTGGCCACGATCTGAGCATCACCTGCTTCGAGCCCGCTCACACGGCTCGCATTGAGCGCTATGGACCTGAGTTCATCGACGCCGTCAAAGCCTTCGGCTTCGACGAAACCAACTACTACTTTCGCGGTGCCGATGCGCTCAGCTACTACTGTCTGCTCCGCGAGATGAAGCCCTCATCGGTAGTAGAGATCGGTCAAGGCAGCAGCACACGCGTCGCCTTGGCAGCGCTGGAGCGGAATGCAGAAGAAACTGGCCGTGCTGCCGGCTTCGTTTCGATCGATCCCTACACGCGCCTGCTCGGCGCGGAACTCAAGCCCAAGCACACGAAGTTTGAGCAGCTTCATCAACCGCTCCAGCAAGTGCCGGTCAGCAATCTCATGCTTCGCTGCGAGGGCAACGCACTGCTCTTCGTCGATTCCAGCCATGTCTATAAACACGGCAGTGATGTGTGGCATCTGATGCATCAGATCTATCCGCACCTGCCTGTCGGCTGCTCGCTTCATATCCATGACGTGGTGCTTCCTTGCCCCTGGCTGAAGGAATTCTACGTTCAGCAAAAGTGGTTCTGGAATGAGCAAGACATGCTGGAGACCTTCCTCGCCTTTAACTCGGCCTTTGAAGTCACGCTGCCTGTCTATTGGGTGCATCGCGACTCCGCTCAGGTGCAGCAAGCCGTGGCTCGCATCGCTCCATCACTGCCACTGCGGAACGAGGGTTACAGCTTCTATCTGAAACGCGTGCGCTAAGGACGCAGCATGAAAGTCGCCCTCGTCTCTCGCGCCACTGCTGGCTACTTGCGGGCTCTTCACGAGAGCTTCGCGGAAGCCATGGGCTCGCAGGATAAACTCGAGATTCTGTGGCCCGATGATGTGGTGCGTCAGGCATCCATCTCAGGCCATCTGCCCAGCGCTCCGAACCTCACGATCCACACCGTCAGTGCTCCGCAGGGCTCCCCCTGGATCGCACGATGGCTCAGCGTCAGCCGCCAGGAGCCCGTGATGCCCCGCCTTCCCACCGGTGCTGTCTGGCGGCAACTACGCCAAAGCAAACCCGACCTCGTGTGGATTCATGAATACAGTCCGTTCACCCTTGAGGCGCTTCTGTTTGCGAAGCTCCATGCACTCCCCCTCGTGGTTTCATCCGAGATGGGCCAATCCAATGCCTGCTACTTCGGCCGCATCGTTCGCGCGTGGCATCGCTTCTGGGGCCATCTGGCGGATGGCTTCATCGCATGCTGTCCGTCCGCACGCCAGCCCCTGTGCGCCAGCGCTGCTCCAGTGATTGAGGCCTATCATGCGGTGGACAGCCGCATCTTCATGCCAGCACCTGAACGCACCAGCGATTCATCCGTCACCTTTGTTTATGTCGGCAGTTTGATTGAGCGCAAAGGCATCGACCTTCTCTTCGCCGCTGCCGCCCAGTTGCGCTCCCAATGCACGCAACCCTTTCGTCTTCGCCTGATCGGGTCTGGTGAGGATATTGAGATACGAGCACATGCTGCCAGCCTTGGACTGGAGGCCGTTGTCGAGTTCACGGGCCGTCTTCAGGGAAGCACGCTGCTTGATGCGATTCGCAGCGCCGATGTGTTTGTGCTACCCACCCGGCAGGACACTTATGGTGCCGTGGTGCATGAGGCAGCTTGCCTTGGACTGCCTCTGCTCGTCAGTCAGCATGCCGGCGCGGCTGAGGCCCTCGTGATCGAAGGCGTCACTGGCTACACGATCAATCCCTCTGATGCGCCATCATTTGCTGATCGAATGCATCAACTGATGGACCCCGACCTGCGCATACATCTTGCAGCCAGTGCCCGCACAAGAGGCGAGGAACTCTCAGCCCATCGACGTGCGACGGCGCTATGGACTTGGATGCAGAACGAATTTCTCATCCCCAACAAATCGTATCCCTCCCCTGCCCTGGCATGACCCCAACCTCGAAGGCTCGTATCTGCTGGCTGCCAGCCTTGCCTGATGAAGGCTGGGCGTCCATGGATCGCTACTGGGCCGAACTGACTCGATGTGTGCGCGAGGGACAAACCGCCGAGTTTGCAATCTCCACTCCCGCATGGCTTGGACCTCCACCGAGTTACAGCACACGATCCTCGTCGCTGAAACGCAACCTTCGAAAGCGTGTGCTGTATCCCCTGCGATGCCGGTTCGAGCACGCGGATCTCTTCCACCTTCTTGATCACAGCTACGCCCACGTATTGCCACACCTCCCACGCAACGCCCGAATCGTCGCTACCGTGTTTGACCTCGTGCCTCTGGAAGTCAGCGATGGCATGACCTCCGCACAGGTGAACCGTTTTCGTCAGGGTGTGCAGCACCTCACTCGCGCTGATCACCTCATTTCCATCTCTGAAGAGACCAAGCTCAAGCTGCACCGCCTTCTCGGCATTCCTCTGGATCGCGTGACCGTCGCCGTGCCAGGCATGGACTTCGATCGCTTCCAGACTCCCGTGCGAGCTGATCATCCGATCTGCAAACAACTCGCCCATCTCCCTCCGTTCATCTTCTCTGTCGGAAGCGCCATCACTCGCAAGAATCTAGCCTCCCTTCCTTCCATCTTCGCGGCCATGAAGGATGATTTTCAGGCACAGCGCTGCTGCTTTGTTCGCGCCGGAGAAAAGGTGCCCCCGTCACTCCGAAATGAGATCATCGCCGTCACGGGCGAGCGTGGCTTTGTTGAACTCGGCCCCCTCTTTGGCAACGACCTGATTGCCGTCTTTCAGAGCGCCCGTGCCCTCATCTTTCCATCCACCCTTGAAGGACTCACCTTCGTCATTCCCGAGGCGATGGCGGCGGGCTGCCCCGTGGTCACTAACACCATGACCGCCAATCCCGAGGCAGGAGGCGATGCGGCTCTCTACTACACCGAAGGTGATGCGAAGGTCGCTGCCGCTCACCTTCAATCGCTAATCTTCGACCCCATGATCCATCAAAGGCACCAATCCCTCGGCATTGAGCGCGCCCGTGCCATGTCCTGGACGCGACACATGGAAACCGTGCTGGACGTTTACGCACACATGCTACAAGGCAGCCGATCTCCATCATGAAAACCCTCTACTTTGACTGCATCGCTGGTGCCTCCGGCGACATGATCCTCGGCGCGCTCCTCGACGCTGGGCTCGATCTCGAAGCGCTCAAGACGGAGCTGTCGAAACTGCCTATCACAGGCTGGGACATCACCGCGAGTCGCGTGGAGAAGATCTGCTTCACCGCCACGAAGGCAGATGTGCATGTGAGTCCGCAGCCGCACTCGCGCCCGCTGCCCCAGATCGAACGCGTAGTGCGTGACAGCACCTTGAGCGACGGCATCAAGACTCAAGCCTTGATCGTCATCCGCATGATCGCTGCCGAGGAAGCACGCATCCACGGCATGGAGATGGAGAACGTGCATCTCCACGAAGTCAGCGGTGAGGATGCAATCCTCGACATCGTCGGCACGCTCGTGGCCATTGAGTTGCTCGGCATCGAGCGCGTCGTGTGCAGCCCCTTGCCACTCGGTCGCGGCTTCATCCACGGTGCGCATGGCCAGATTCCATTGCCTGCGCCAGCGACTGTCGGCTTGCTCAAAGGCGTGCCTGTCGTCGGCTCGCCGATCCAAGCTGAACTCGTCACGCCCACAGGTGCAGCGTTGTTGAAACATCTCGCGAGTCGCTTCGGCGAACTGCCTGCCATGCGCCTCGATCACGTCGGCTACGGTGCTGGCACTCGCGACCTGCCGATCCCAAACTTGTTGCGCGTCTTCATCGGTGAAGCCGACGCCAACGCATTCACGACTGACACTGTCACGGTTCTCGAAACCAACATTGACGACCAAAACCCCGAGCAAGTCGCCCACCTCATGGAACGCGCCTTTGAAGCCGGTGCGCTCGACGTGACGATGACGCCCACGCAGATGAAAAAAAACCGCACTGGAGTGCTGCTCAGTGTTATCGCCAAACCCGAGAACACCGACACGCTGCGGACTTTGATTTTAACTGAGACAAGCTCACTCGGCGTGCGCGAGCAAAACACGCAACGCAGCATCATGCAGCGCGACCGGCTCGAAGTCGAAACGCCCTGGGGCAAGACCTTCGTCAAAGTCGGCCACTTGCCGAACGGCCAGCACAAGTATGCGCCGGAGTTTGAAGACTGCCGTGTGCTCGCAAGGAAAGCCAGTGTGCCTTTGCGCGAAGTCTATGTCGCCGCTGAAACCGCCGCCCGCTACGTTCACGAAGGGAATGGGCACAAGCACTGAACAAAGTAGCCCAGTTGCGCCGCAACTGGCGTTCCAGCAGCATCGCTTCTGCTCTACGCTAACTAACCCATGACCGTCTCCGTCCACCAAGGTCCTACCAGCTACAGCGCCACGACTCTCTCCAACGTCGCCAGCGCCATCGACCTGCTCGGGCTCGACGCCGACTTCGTCCGCCCTGGCGACAACGTGGTGCTGAAGCCGAACTGGGTGAAGGAGCACGACGAGCGTTATCCCGGTCCGAATCAATGGGAACACGTCGTCACGCATCCGAGTGTGATCGAAGGTGTCATCTGCTGGGTCGCGCCGAAACTTCAAGGCAGCGGGAGCATCACCGTGTGCGATGCGCCGCAGACCGACTCGTCGTTCGCGACGTTGCGCAACTATTGCCAGCTCGATGAGATGATCGCGCGATGCCGGGCGAAGTTCCCTGGACTGCGCATCGAGTTGCTCGACCTTCGCCCAGAGGAATGGCACGCCGTGGATGGCGTCACCGTCAGCAAAACCGAACTCCCCGGCGATCCGAAAGGCTCCACGCATGTGAAGCTCAACGAGGACAGCGAGTTCGTGAACTTCCACGGCCTTGGCCAGCTTTACGGTGCCAGCTACAACATGGCCGAGACCAATGAACGGCATCGCGACACCACGCACGAATACATGCTCTGCCGCACGCCGATGGATGCGGATGTGCTCATCAACATCCCCAAGCTCAAGTGCCACAAGAAGGTCGGCCTCACCTGCGCGCTGAAGAACATGGTAGGCATCAACTCGAACAAGAACTGGCTGCCGCATCACACCGAAGGCACGCCCGATCAAGGCGGCGATCAGTTCCCAAAGGCAACGATGAAGGCCAAGCTGGAGCACTCGCTGATGGGTAAGATCAAACGCGCACTCTTCGGCAACCACCTACTCAGCAAGCTCTTCGTTCCCGTGAAAAAGCTGGGCCGTGTTATCTTTGGCGACACCCAGAAGGTCGTGCGCAGCGGCAACTGGCATGGCAACGACACCTGCTGGCGCATGGTCGTCGATTTGAACAAGTGCCTCTTCTACTTCGACGGCAGCGGCGCGCCCCGAACCAAGCCGCTACGCTACCTCGCCGTCGTGGACGGCATCATCGGCGGCGAAGGCAACGGCCCAATGGCTCCCGATCCGAAGCCCTGTGGCGTCATTGTCGCAGGCACCAACCCGCTCGCCGTGGACAGCGCGTGCTGTGCGTTGATGGGCTTTGATTGGACGAAGGTGCGGATGCTTGCAGGTGCATTCGCGGTGAAGGCGAAGCTGATTGCCGAATTCACCCATGATGAGATTCGTGTGGTGTCAAATGAGGCGAGTAAGACGAAGACTCTGAGTGACTATCGCAAGGAGGATGGCTTTGCGTTCAAGCCTCACTTTGGCTGGGTAGGGGCGGTGGAATTGTAATTTGAAATGTCTCTCGAAGACACCCTCTACCCTCTGCTGAAGCTCTACGAAGCAGCGCCACAGCCTTTGAAGTCACTAGCCGGGCGGGCTTATCGAGCGATCCCGGCGTCGTTGCGGTATGGGCAGCGCTACACTCGTTTTCAGGAAGAAGCGTGGGCGGTGGAGTCGTGGGATGCGGAGACGATTCGGCGTTATCAGATCAAGGCGTTGCGAGAGTCGTTGATCGCGGCGGCGAAGACTCCCTTCTATGCGGTGCCGTTTGCCGAGCGTGGACTTGATCCGGCGAAGTTCGAGGCGCTTGAGCAACTCGCGGACTATCCGTTGCTCACAAAGCATGATCTCCTTTTACATCGCGAGGAGATGGTGAACCCGGAGATCGAAGCCTCGCGGCGGCTCTACATCACCACCGGTGGTTCAAGCGGTGTGCCGGTGGGTTTCTATCTGCACAAGGGCGTGAGCCGTCCGAAGGAGCAGGCGTATCTGGAGGCACAGTGGTCACGGCGCGGGTATCGTGTGGACGACCGGGTGGCGGTCATTCGCGGCGGCGTGACATCGAGCAAGGCGAGCGGCGGTATCAGCTACTACGATGCGACGCGGAACTGGCTCATCTTGTCCTCCTATCATCTTACGCTGGAGCGGCTGCCGGAGTATGTGGCAGCGCTGAACAAGTTCCGCCCGCAGCACCTTCATGCGTATCCAAGCGCGGCATTGATGTTGGCGCGTGGACTGGAGCAGACGGGAACAAAGCTTGATGTGGAGCTTACGTCGCTGCTGTGTGGCTCGGAGAAGCTGACAAGCGAGTCGCAGACGTATCTGGAGCGAGCCTTTGGTGCGCCAGTGTTTCATTGGTATGGTCACAGCGAGCGCGTGGTGCTCGCGGGCCAAGGACGCACCTCGAATCATCTCTACTTCTGGCCCACGTATGGCTTCGTGGAGTTCGGCGAGCCGGATGCAGAGGGGCACAGCGAGGTGATCGGCACTTCGTTTCACAATCAGGTCATGCCGTTGATTCGCTATCGCACCGGCGACTATGTGAAGCTGGCGAGCGCACCGAATGCCGAGTTGCCGATGATCGAGGTCGAGGAGGTCGTGGGCCGAGACTACGAGTTCCTCGTCAGCGCCACAGGTCGCCGCATCTCATTGACTGCGATCAACATGCACGACCGCATCTTCGATGGCCTGATGGCTGTGCAGTTCTGCCAGGAGCGCGGGGGCACGGTGGAGTTTCGGTATCAACCGGGACCACAGTGGCAAAGCTCAACCGTGGAGCCGATGCGTGCTGGATTGATGAAGAAGCTGGGGGATGACTTCACGCTCATACTTCGTGAGGTGAGTGAAGTTGAGAAGACGAGCGCGGGGAAACACAAGTGGCTGATCACAAAACTGTGAACCGCCGTGTGACCATCGACCTCATTACCCAGCTGCCAGATGGCTATTGGGCGGTAACTCTGGTGGAACAGGGTCCATGGAGTGAGGGAGATTGCAATGATCGGCTTTCAGTTCTTCAAGAGAGACTTTGGGGGTGTTTCGAGGCGGTCACCCTTGGGTTGCTCGCCAACAAATATCCTGACTCTCTTGGGGCTAAGGTAGTCATCCGTTTGCATTGTTATGACACACCTCATATCCCCTGCCGCTCGCTCTTTGATGCATTTGCAGGCCAAGCGTCATCAGAGTTTCGTGCAAGTAATGGCTCATCCAGTGATCAGTTTGTGGAAGAGATAAAATTCACCTTCTCACACAAGACACTGAACGAATGAAAGTGGGCACATAGATCGCTTATGAAACAACTCGCCCAATACCAAGACGGTCGTCTGGAACTCCAAGACGTGCCGTCGCCTATGGCACCGCCAGGAGGGATTCTAGTGCGCACGACGTGCTCGGTGATCTCGCCGGGCACGGAGAAGATGAAGGTGGAGCAGGCGCGGATGTCGTTGCTACAGAAGGCGAAGGCGCGGCCGGATCAGGTGCGGAAGGTGATTGAAACGGCGCGCACGCTGGGGTGGAAGTCAGCGCTGGAGAAGGTTCGCAACCGACTGGAATCACCGTCGCCGCTTGGCTACTCGGCGGCGGGTGTGGTGGTGGCGGTGGATGAGGCGAACACGCGGTTCCGTGTCGGTGATCGGGTCGCGTGCGGCGGTGCGGAGTGTGCGTTTCATGCGGAGATGATCGCGGTGCCGGACTTGCTGGCGGCTCCAATTCCTGAAGGTGTCGAGGATTGGCAGGCGGCCTACACCACGCTGGCCTCCATCTCGATGGAGGCAGTGCGTCAAAGCGGTGCGCGACTCGGTGAGCGTGTGCTGGTGATGGGGCAAGGGCTTGTTGGCTTGCTGGCGACGTCGCTGCTGAAGGCAAGCGGTGCGCGGGTGATGGGCGTGGACTTTGTCGCGGGTCGTTTGCATACAGCGCTCGCGATGGGTGCCGAGCGTGTGGTGAATCCTTCGCAGTCGAAGCTCGAGGACGAGGTGCGCGAGTGGACCGATGGCTATGGCGTGGATGCCGTGTTGCTTTGTGTCGGAGGCAAAGGTCGCGATGCGGCAGACTCGGCCATCAGTGCGCTGCGGGATCGCGGCGTGATGGTGATCGTGGGGATCTATGATGCGGAGCTGTCCTGGAAAACGGCTTACATGAAGGACATCCAGGTGCGCTACTCGCGCAGCTACGGGCCTGGCCGTTACGATCCGCAGTATGAATGGGGCGGTCGCGATTATCCCATCGGGCATGTGCGCTGGACGGAGAACCGTAACTTTGAGGCGTGCCTTCAGTTGATGAATTCGGATGCGCTGGATTTGCAACCCGTGACCACGCGACGCTCTCGTTTTGACGATGCGGTGTCGGTTTACAACGACCTGATGCAGCCGGGGAACGCGGACATTGGGGTGGTGTTGGAATACAGCAAGGAGCAGGGAGCAAGGAGCAAGGAGGCTGAAGTGGTGCAGCGATTGCTATCCGCGCCGCAAGAGATGAATCCAAAGCTCCATGCCCCATGCCCCATGCTCCATGCTATTGGAGCAGGAAACTTCGCACGCACCATGCTGCTGCCACATGTGAAGGATCGAATCAAGCTAGGCACCATCGTGAATGCGACGGGGCTGAGCGCTCGGCATGTGAAGGAAAAGTTTGGTTTTGCCAGTGCGGAGACGGATGCGGCGAAGGTGTTCGCGAACGACGGTCACGCGGTGATGATCGGGACGCGACATCATCTTCATGCGCCGATGGTGTTGAGTGCATTGAAGGCGAATCAGCATGTCTTTGTCGAGAAGCCTCTGTGTCTGACACGCGAGGAACTGTCGGAGATTGATACGGCGGTCGCAGCCTCGAAGGGCAGCGTGATGGTCGGGTTCAATCGTCGGTTCGCGCCAGCGACGGTGGAGTTGAAGAAGCTGCTAGCGCAGACACCGGGGCCGAAGTCGCTGGCGTATCATGTCTTCGCTGGGCCTCTCGCGCCGGACCATTGGTATGCGAATCTCGAAGAGTCCGGTGGGCGCGTGCTGGGCGAGGCCTGCCACATGCTGGACTTTGCGTGCTTCGTGCTCGACGCGAAACCGGTGTCCGTGACGGCTCAAACCGTGTGGCCTGCGCAAGGGCGCAATGCCTTCCCGGACTCAGTGACTGCGCAGGTGGAGTTCAGCGATGGCTCGTCGTTCCAACTCATCTACTCGGCGGAGGGCGACTTCGCGTTCCCCAAGGAAACCTTCCGAGTGTTTGGCAGCGGGCTCGTTGCGGAGTGCGAAAACTTCATGAAGCTCTCCATATTCCAGAAGCGGAAGGAGACGGTGAAGAAGTTCTCGTCGAAAGGCCATGCGGAAGAGATGGTTGCATGGCTCGCGTTCCTCAAAGGCGAGGCCGAGCATCCGATGCCGTATGCGCAGTCGCGCCAGAGCATGGTGCTGACATTTGCCGTGCTGGAGGCGATTCGGGAGCGGAGGAGCATCGCGCTGGACTAGCACGCGAAGGCGCGGCATAACTTCAACATGACGATCACACTTCCAGATTCACCTGCGCTCCAGGCTCTGCCTGAGGAAGAACTGCGACTCGACCTCGCGTGCGTGATGTATGCTCGCGGCCAGACGGGCAAGGTTGAAGGTGCCAAGATCGCCGGCGTAGACTTCTTCACGTTTCAGGGGCGTCTTGGAGAACTAGGTCTTGGTGGCTACGATGATCAGATGGTGAGTGAAGACCTTGCGGCGATTGCGGAATTGAGTCGCCAATGATTGTCGTCGCGGACACCTCTGTGTTTCTCAATCTCTGTCGAGTGGGACACGAGGAGTTGCTTCGATTGTTATTCAGCCAAGTTGTGGCACCTGCCGTCGTTCAGCAGGAGTTCATCCGAGCGATTTCAGCTTATCCAAGGTTCCAGGGATTGGTGTTTCCTTCGTGGGTGCAGATCAACGACCCTGCTCAACCGCTCGCGGCAATCTCTCCGATGGCGTTGCTCGATCCGGGCGAAAGCGATGCCATCTCGCTGGCACATGAATTGAAGGCGGATGCCGTGCTGCTCGATGAATCGCGCGGGCGCTTGGTGGCGAAGAGCCTAAACCTGCGGACGTTTGGTGTGCTGGGCATATTGGCAAATGGCCAAGAAGGCATCGTTGATTCAGCTCGCGATGCCCGTGCTTCGGGACTTGCGCCAGAAAGCAGGGTTCTGGGTGAGTAAAGCAGCGGAACTGGAACTTCGCCGTGCCTGTAGTGAGTGAGATTGACACCACCGCTGCCCTCCGATAGCAAAGCCCCCGCACCATCACCTCCCATGCCGGGTCCTTCCAAGCTTTCGTGGTATGTCAATCGCCTGCGGGCCATGAGCCTGTCGGAGATGTGGCATCGTGTGCGCGAGCGGCAGTGGCACAAGTCGGACGCGACGTTTGCGAAGCGCGCGGAGGGCGTCACGCTGGGCGAGGCGGCTCCGTTTCCTGCCTTGCCGGATCGGACGAAGGCACCACTGAAGTTGCGCGGGCGCTTGTCGGTGGATGCGAAGGAATTGCTGGCGGGAGATTGGCTGCTGTATGGCTGGCGGCGCGTGAGCACGGGGGCTCCGCCTTGCTGGCATCGCGATGCGGCGTGTGGAGTGATCATCGAGCCCGACGAGCTGTCGCATAAGCTCGATCATCGCCACCTGCCTGATCCCGCCGATGTGCGAACGATCTGGGAGATCAATCGCTGGAGCGAGATGACGCGCGTGATGATGCACGCGTGGCTGAACCAGGACTACGACGCCGCGCGCACCGCGCAGATTTGGCTGGAGGACTGGGTGGAACGCAACCCTGTGGGGCGCGGTATCAATTGGACCAGTCCGCTGGAAGCGGCGCTGCGGTTGATGAATTTCGCTTGGTTCGATGCGCTCGTTCATGCCTGCGGACAGGACCATCTGAGCACGCGGCAGAAGGCGCTCGCGGAGCGCATCGTGCCCGTTCATGCGCTGTGGGTGCATCGCTATCGGTCGTTCGGATCATCGGCGAATAATCATCTGCTCGGCGAACTCGTGGGCCTGCTGCACGCGGTGAAACGCTGGCCGTCTCTGGAGCAGCATGTGGGCACAGCGGTCGGGCTTTGGAACGAAGTAACCGGCTGCGTGATGAATCAATTCGCGGCCGATGGTGGCAATCGCGAGCAGGCGCTGCACTACCATCTCTTCGCGTGGGAGATGGCATGGCACGCCTGCACGATGATGGGTGCGCACGGTGCGCAGGTGACGGAGCGACTGCGACGCGCGGCGGAGTTTTTTGTCCGCATGGTGCATCCGCTGGAGCCCTGGGACTACGGCGATAGCGACGACGCGCAGGTGCTGCCCATCGTGCTCGATCGCGGCGATGCGATGGCCGAGTGGCAGAGCTGGCTCGCGGGTCACGATCACGGCGACATCATCGGCTACTGGATGGGCGAGTCGCCGTTGCGCAACGTCTCACTCGACAGCTCCACGCAACCCGAAGGTTGGTGGCTCGCGCCCGAGAGCGGCATGGCTGTGTGCGAGGTGGACGACTGGGTGCTGCGCCTCGATGCCTCGCCCACCGGCTTTGGCAAGATCGCTGCGCACGGTCATTGCGATGCGCTGCATCTGTCGATCTGGGACAGCACGCAAGCGCTCGTCATTGATCCCGGCACCTTCGGCTACTACGGCATGGGAGACCGTCGCGCTGACCTCGCCGCCTGGACCGCGCATAACAGTCCGCAACCCGCGCAGGGCTTCGTCACGCCGAGGCGCATGGGCACCTTCCTACTCACCGATCATTACGCGAAGCCCGAGACGCATCGCACCAGCCCGCGTCGCATGAAGGCCCGCCTGCAACACGAAGGCCAGGACTACACCCGCCTCGTGGACATCGGCCTCGATGGCGCGCTGAGCGTGGAGGACAAAGCCATTGGCACCAGTGCCTTCAAGGTCCGCTGGACCTTCGCCCCCGAGTGCTCCGTCAGCGGCGGTGCCGGTCTCGTGTATCAAATCAAGCGCGGCGACAAATCCTGGCGCGTGGAGTTCTGCGGCGATGATCTCGTCACCGTGGAGTTGGGCGAGATGATGGTGTCGCGGCGCTATGGGCAGTTGGAGAAGGCTGTCGTGATTGAGGTCGTGGCGAAGGGTGAGTTGCGGACGGAGTGGCGGAGGACCTGAAAAGTCACTGTCTATCTCTGTCCATTCGTGGTTAAAGCATTTCTAAATTCATGAACGTAAGCATTTTTGGTTTAGGCTATGTCGGAGCGGTGACGGCGGGGTGTCTCACGGAGCGGGGGCATCGGGTCATTGGCGCGGATGTGCAGCAGACGAAGGTGGATGCCTTCAATGCGGGGGTGTCGCCGATTGTGGAGCCGGAGTTGAACGAGCTGCTGGCGAGCGCGAAGACGAAGGGCTTGCTGTCGGCGACCACGGATGCGGCGGAGGCGGTGCGGGCTTCGGACGTGAGCATCGTGTGCGTGGGCACGCCGTCGCTGGCGTCGGGGCGGTTGAACCTCGATTATGTGCGGAAGGTGTCGGAGCAGATCAGCGCGGCGATTGTGGCCAAGGGTTCTCGGCATGTCGTCATATTCCGCTCGACGATGCTGCCGGGGAGCACGCGCAGCATGGTGACGGACTTCTTTGCCAGCACACCGAACGTGGCGATCTACTACTGCCCCGAGTTCCTGCGCGAGGGCACGGCGGTGAAGGATTTCCGTGAGCCGTCGCTATGCGTGGTGGGCACGCATGATGGGAATGCTCCGGCGACGAACGAGGCGCTGGAGTTGCTCGGCGAGAAGGCGGAGGTGCTGGCTTGGGAAGGCGCAGAGCTGATCAAATACTCGTGCAACTACTTCCACTCGCTGAAGGTCGGCTTTGCCAATGAGATCGGGCGCATGGCTAAGTTCGTCGGCGTTGATGGCACGCGGGTGATGGATGTGGTGTGTCGCGATGAGAAGCTGAACATCAGCCGCTACTACATGAAGCCGGGCAATCCCTTTGGTGGCTCGTGCCTGCCGAAGGACGTGAGTGCGCTCAGCGCGCTCGCACGCATGGAAGGTGTCAATTTGCCGCTGCTCGATAACGTGCTCGACTCGAATGACGCGCATCTCGATCTGCTGATCAAACTCATCACTAGCAAAGGCGTGCGTCGCGTGGGCTTGTTGGGTCTGGCATTCAAGAAGGACACGGACGACCTGCGCGGCAGCCCAATGGTCGCGGTGGCGGAGACGCTGCTGGGCCGTGGCTATGAACTGAGCATCTACGATCCGTCGCTGAATCTGTCGCGTTTGATCGGGCGCAACGAAGCCGAGATCAATCGCCGCATGCCGCATCTGGCGTCGTTGCTGCGAGACTCGGCGGAGGAAGTGGTGGGCGAAAGCGAGCTGGTCATCGCTTCGCAGAAGTGTGTGAGCGTGGATGCCTTGCGTGGCGTGGTGAAGGCGGAGCAGAGTGTGATCGATGTGAATGGCTGGCGGGAATTGAAGGCGCTGGTTTGGGGTTATGAGGGGTTGTGTTGGTAGGTCGTTTGTTGCCAAAACCGATGGGCACAGATTTTCAATTTCGAGTTCCGCAGAATGTCCCAGGGAAGTTCTATGTTATTGATCAGTGCCTCGACTGCGATCTGTGTCGCGAAGTTGCTCCCAACAATTTCAAGCGCTGGGATGAAGGTGGCTATGCCTACATCTCGAAACAGCCGGAAACTCCTGAAGAACTCAATCTCTGTTTGGAAGTAGTCCAGGGCTGCCCCCTGGAGGCCGTCGGATCGGATGGGGATACGTATGATTGGGCTTCGCCAATCAAAGGAGATGAACTGAAACCATGGTGGAAGTTTTGGTGAATCGATCACGCTAAACGCACTGCGAATGTCATAAGGCCTGGGCTCAACCCCAGGCCTTCTTTTTTGCCCTGAAGTCATGGCCAGAGTTGCATTCGCTCAAACCCCTTCCACTCATCGAGCATGACTGCTCAAGACATGGCGGAGACGTTTCGCCGCATCGCGTTGCTCCTCGAACTGAAAGGCGAGAACCCATTCAAGACGCGGGCTTACAACACGGGGGCGGACATCGTGGAGTCGTTTCCTGGCGACATCGTCGAGCGCGCGAAGGCGAATGACTTGAAGGGCATCAAGGGACTGGGCGATGCGCTGCAGGACAAGCTGCACGAGATGGCGACGACGGGTGGGCTCTCGTTTTACGAGAAGCTGAAGGCGGAGTTCCCGGAGGGGATCTTTGGCTTGTTTGACATCAGCGGGCTGGGGCCGAAGAAGATCGCGGCGCTGCACAAGGAACTGGGCGTGGCGAGCGTGGCGGACCTGAAGCGTGCTTGCGAGAGCGGGGAGGCATCGAAGCTCTCGGGCTTCGGCGCGAAGACGGTGGAGAAGCTGCTGGAGTCGATCGCCTTTCACGAGGCTCATGCGAGCGAGTTCAGGGCGGGGGATGTAGCGGCGATCGTGGAGCAGGTGCTGGAGGCGTTGCGCGATCATCCGAACGTGGGCCGCGCGGAGGTGTGCGGCAGCTATCGTCGTGGCAAGGAGGTGGTGCACGACTTGGACTTCCTCTGCGCATCGAAGGAACCGCAGAGCGTGATCGACGCTTTCGTGGCGCTGCCGATGTTTGTGCAGACGCTGGCGCAAGGCGGCACCAAGGCGAGCGTGCGCACGAAGGATGGCCTGCAATGCGATTTGCGGGTGGTGTCCAATGCGGAGTATCCTTTTGCACTCGTGTATTTCACCGGCAGCAAGGAGCACAACGTGGCGCTGCGGCAGCGTTGCCTGGATCGCGGCTGGTCACTGAACGAATATGCGATCACGGGCGAGAACCCGCCGACCAACATCCATGACGAGCGCGACATTCATCGTGCGCTGGGGCTGGAGTTCATCGAGCCGGAACTGCGCGAGAACCACGGCGAGATCGAGGCGGCGGAGCACAACAAGCTGCCGCGTCTCGTCGAGCTAGCGAACCTGCGTGGCACCTTCCACAACCACACGACCGCGAGCGATGGTGCGGCCACACTGGCGCAGATGGCGGAGGCGGCGCAGGACCTGGGGCTTCAATACCTGGGCATCGCGGATCACAGCAAGAGCAGCTTCCAGGCGAACGGCTTGCATGAGGATCGTCTGCGCAAGCAGATCGCAGAGATCAAGGCGATGAACGCGGACTTCGATGGCTTCCGGCTCTTCGCAGGCAGCGAGGTGGACATCCTCAAAGATGGCAGCCTCGACTTCGACGACGATCTGCTGGCGGAACTCGACTACGTGGTGGCTAGCGTTCACAACGTGATGAACCTGCCCGAGGCCGAGATGACCGCGCGCATCATCAAAGCGATCGAGAACCCGCATGTCACGATGCTGGGCCACGCGACCGGGCGACTGCTGTGTCAGCGTCCGTCCTACGCGGTGAACATTCCCACCATCATCGACGCTGCTGCTGCGACGGGCACGATCATCGAATTGAACGCGAGTCCGTGGCGGCTCGACCTCGACTGGCGCTGGTGGAAGCTGGCGAAGGAGAAGGGCGTGAAGACGAGCATCAATCCCGATGCGCACAGCGTGCGTGGCTTGCAGGACTTGTTCTTCGGAATCCGCAGCGCGCGCAAAGGCTGGCTCACACGCGAGGACGTGATCAACACGCTGCCGCTGGGCGAGATCGAGAAGGTGCTCGTGCAAAAGCGCCAGCTCACAAGTGCCTGATCCGCCTGCCCCATAATCTCGACTCAGCCTTCGAACGCCCGCTCAACAAGCGGGCGTTTGTGTTTCCTCGTCCGGCACTGCTCGCAACCAGAGTTCCACCCGGAACTCTGGGAGAGAACTGTTCCGCCGTTTGACAGTTTCCATCCCCGCCTCTACACTCCACCCGCTCTAAGAGCATGGCGAGGTAGCAAAGTGGTAATGCACTGGTCTGCAAAACCGGTATGCGCGGGTTCAATTCCCGCCCTCGCCTCCACTTGTTTTCAAACAAGCTTCGGGCTTCAGAATGTGCATTGTCCTAGCGTGTGAGATCGCTTTCGAGGGTGTGACGCGAAGTCTGAAGGCATTCACAGCTGGCGGCTGCCCGCATTTTCACCCACCGGTGGGCGATTCAAAGACACATGACTGATAGTCCGTGCGGATGAGGTCATT
>CAUJJC010000063.1 GCA_963204975.1 Verrucomicrobiota bacterium
CGCTGTGGCCGGTGTGCCGCATGATCCGAAGACGGGCGAGACGCTGATCAAATCGACACCGCTGGAGATCGGCGAGCGCATCCTGGAATCGAAGGAAGGCACCAAGGTCGTCGTGCTCGCGCCGCTGGTGCGCGATGGCACCGGCGATCTGCGCGCGCTCTTCGACAAGCTGCGTCGCGCTGGCTTTGTTCGCGTGCGGCTGGATGGCGAGATTCGTGAGCTGGATGACTCGCTCAAAGCCCCGCGCGCCGAGGCCCACACGCTGGAGGCTGTGGTGGATCGGCTGGTCATTCGCGAGGGCGTGAAGTCGCGCCTCATGGAGTCCATCGAGAGCGCGCTAAAGTGGAACCCAAACGAGGTGAAGTTCCTCTGCGACGACGTGCCGCGCACCTTCACCACCGCGTATGCGAATCCACGCACCGGCTTCGTGATGGAGAAGCTCACGCCGCAGGATTTCTCCTTCTCCACGCACGTCGGCGCCTGCCCCACCTGCGAGGGCGTGGGCAGTCTGCAAGCCGGTGATCCTGATCTGCTCGTGCCCGATAAGGACAAGTCGCTCAACGACGGTGCCGTGAAGACGTGGTGGGCGCGTCAGCCGAAGATGAAGGCGATGCACGACGCTGCGATTCAAGCGCTGGCGACACACTTTGGTCAGCCGATGGATCAGCCATTCAAGTTGCTGAGCGAGGAGTTCAAGCACGCGCTCTTCCACGGCACCGGCACCGTGCCGATCCCGACCGGCTGGAAGACCAGCGGCAACAAACGCAGCCTGGAGAAGCCCTTCGACGGTCTGCTCGCCCAGCTCACGCGCGCCTGGGACAAAGCCGAAAGTATCGCGCTCAAAGCCGCCATCACGCGCTTCATGAATCCGAAGACCTGCGCCGCGTGCGGTGGTCGTAGGTTGAAGCCAGCGTCGCTTGCCGTTGTTCTCAGTTCTCAGTTCTCGGTGCCCAGTTCTGGCTCAGCGCTAGCACACGACGACAACGGAGAACCGAGAACTGAGAACCGAGAACTTTCCCTCAACATCTTCGAAACCTGCAACCTCAGCATCACCGATGCGCTGCGTTGGTTCGAGCATCTCACGCTCACCGAGCACCAGCGCGGCTACTGCGAAGAACTGCGGCTGGAGATTCGGAAGCGGCTGCAGTTCCTTGATGATGTGGGACTCGGCTACCTCACGCTCAATCGCGAGAGTGGCACGCTCAGTGGTGGTGAGGCACAGCGCATCCGGCTGGCGTCGCAGATTGGTGCGGGGTTGGCGGGCGTGCTCTACGTGCTCGATGAGCCGAGCATCGGTCTGCATCCGGCTGACAACGAACGTCTCATTGGCACGCTGAAGCGACTGCGCGATCTGGGCAACACGGTGCTCGTGGTCGAGCACGATGACGCGATGATGCGCGCTGCCGATCACATGATCGAGATGGGACCACGTGCGGGTGTGCATGGCGGCACGATCACCGCGCAGGGCACGCTGAAGGAACTGCTCGCCAAGCCCGGCTGCCTCACGGCGGACTACTTGTCCGGTCGCGTGGAGATCCCGCTGCCAAAGCACCGCATCGCACCGCGACCTGAGCAGCCCGAGTTATTGGAGCCCACGGGCCGACCTGGGCGAGCTGCCGGTCGTTCGATGCTCACCGCTGAACTCGCAACGCAAGCTCCGTGGTTGACGATTCACAACGCGACCGAGCACAATCTCAAAGGCGTGACCGCTGCGTTTCCGATGGGTTGCTTCACCTGCGTCACGGGCGCGTCGGGCAGTGGCAAATCGACGCTCATCGACCACATCCTGCGCCGTGCGCTCTCGCGACATTTCTACGGAGCCAAGGACGAGCCCGGCAAGCACGAGCGCATCACCGGCTTGCTCGGCATCGACAAGCTCGTGGTCATTGATCAGGAGCCGATCGGTCGCAGTCCGCGCTCGAATCCCGCGACCTACACCGGCTTGTTCACGCCTATCCGCGATTTGTTCGCCACGCTGCCCTCGGCCAAAGTGCGCGGCTACGACGTGGGTCGCTTCAGCTTCAACGTCAAAGGTGGCCGCTGTGAGAAATGCGAGGGCGACGGGGTCATCAAGATCGACATGCACTTCCTGGCCGACGTGTGGGTGACCTGCGAGCAGTGCCGTGGCCAGCGTTACAACGCGGAGACGCTGGAGATTGCGTTCAAGGGCAAGAACATCGCCGAGGTGCTGGACATGACCGTCTCCGAGGCCGTGCGCTTCTTTGAAAAGCAGCCGCACATCGAACCGAAGCTGCGCGCGCTTGACGATTGCGGCCTGGGTTATCTCAAGCTCGGTCAGAGCGGCGCGAGCCTGTCAGGCGGTGAAGCTCAGCGCGTAAAGCTCGCTGCAGAGCTGGGCAAGAAGGCCACGGGTCGCACGCTCTTCTTGCTCGATGAGCCGACGACGGGTTTGCACTTCGATGACATCGCGACGCTGATGCGCGTGCTGATGCGGCTGCGCGATGCGGGCAATTCATTGATCGTGATCGAGCACAACCTCGACGTCATCAAATGCGCCGACTGGATCATCGATATGGGTCCCGGTGGCGGCGAGCACGGCGGTCGCATCGTGGCGCAGGGTCCGCCCGAGGTAATCGCGCAGTGCGTCGAGAGCGCGACCGGTCGCTTCCTGCGCGGCGTGCTCGGCTGAGGCTTACCAGTTCACCTCGACCTTTTGCTCGCGACGAGTGCGGTCGATGTATTTCACATAGCCATGCTTCACGCCGTATTCGTGAACGCACTTGGTCACCTTCACGTCGTAGCAGCAGTATTCCGCGATCTCGAGGAGCTTGCCTTGTTGCCACCAGCGAATCGCATCAAGACCATCGGCGGTCTTGCTCAAACCTCCAAGGCTGGCAGTGGCGACGGCATCGAGCTTGAGCCGGTGGCCGAGCTTTTGCTCGAGGTCCACCATGAGATCGAGGCTATGCAGACTTTCTCGAAGATCGAGGATGGTGTGGGCCATCAGCACTCCGTAATCGAAGCTCACATGATTGAAGCCAACGACAAGGTCCGCTTTGCGGAGTTGCTCGATCAGGAGGCCGGCTTCGTCCTCGGTGTAGATGCGGTATTCGTTGAGCCGGGTGCTGAAGGTGACGGCCACGGAGATGCCCATCTTGTCCTTGTTATTCCAGCCACCCACATCGGCGGCAGTGCGCCGCGTTTCGAGATCGAAGTAAACAATGTCTTTGTCCATGCCGCCGTCTCCGCGCTGGGACTCGAACTAGAGACGATAGACGATGCGGGCCTTCTCGGTGTCGTAGGGTGACATCTCGAGCTTCACGCGGTCACCGACCACCAGGCGAATGAAACGTTTGCGCATCTTGCCGGAGATGTGAGCGAGCACTTCGTGTCCGGTGGAGAGTTTCACTTTGAACATGGTGCCTGCGAGCACGGAACTGACGGTGCCGTCGAGTTCGATGGCTTCTTCCTTCTCAGCTGTGTCGCCATGCCGACCACGACCTGGTTCTGGCTCAGGCTCTGGGCGACGCCATTGCTGTGGACGGGGACCGGAGGGGCGATGGTGGGAACGACCACGATTGGAAGACGGACGACGAGGAGGAGGCATGAGACTGAGCTATTTCTAACGCCTGATAGTGCAACGAGCCCCCTGAATAACAACCGCTATTTTCCCGCCTGGATTGCGGTTTCAAACGTTAAATGTCCTTCTTTGAGGAAGTAACGGACGGACTGAGGCAGGTCATTGTCGTCGATGAGGCGGCCCTGGTTGTCAAAACGATGCACGCGGCCCTGAACGTGTCGCAACCATCCATCGGGTTCGCCCTTGGACGTGTAGCGATAGACGTCGCGCCACGGTTTGATCGAACTCAGCCGGGGATCGACATACAGCGGGGCGGGGGAACGGCGGAGTAATCCAGGCAGCAGCACTTGGCTAACGATGGTGAGGTGCAACTGGCGGAGGTAGTAGCGGTCCGCGTCGGTCAGGGTGGGTGATCGTCGTGCCAGGGTAAAGGTGCCGTCGGCCTGCTCGACGAGAACGTTCAGAAGGGTCAGCCGCTTGAGTTCGGCTCGCAGGTCGGTGAGAGCTGGCGAGCCCTGAGCGTGGGCGAGGATGCTGGTCTGGTGCGTGAGGAAGAGATCTGACTCTTCGGTCAATCCAGCAATCAATCGTTGAGCGATGGATTGGATCGCGGGTGAATGTTCGCGAATGGCCTGGGATAGATTTTTGCGTGCAGTGTCGAGTTCGCCCTGCCGTGATGGGTCGGCAGTGAGTTGGTCGAGTGTGAGTTTGGGCTTCTGGAGACTTTTCCATAAGGTCGCCAGAGCAGTCTTGTCCTTGTCAGTGAGTCCTGAGTTGAAGATTTTGGAGGGCACCGATGGTGTATCGGAGATGGCGGCCTCAACAAAGGCTAACCAGCGTTCGTCAGATAGGTCCACCGGCAGGCCAATCTCAGGATTGCCAGCCTGATAGAACACCTCGGAAAGCCTGCCCTGGGCATCGAAGAATCGCATCTCATTCGGTAGCATGTAGAAGCTCAAGATCGCAGGTGCAGAGATCGCTAGAGGGCTGCGGACGAAGAGCGCGATCTCGACTCGATGCGAGCGGATGCCTGATGGAGCGTGCATCGGCGGATGCCAGCGCACTCGCACCGTGGCCTCCTCGCCCGAATCACTCGGGATGATCTCGACCCGCTTGGGATCGCCTTGCAGGAGCCGCCATTCATAGATCAGTGGACGTTTTTCAGTGTCCACGCTCTTCGATCCTGAAAGGCGTATCTCGTGGACAGGGCTGGTGCTGCGATACAATCGGCTGATGAACGCGGGAGTGGTGCTTAGAGCGTTGGTCTTGATCTCAGGCAGCTCGAACCAGTCGCCGCTATCGGGCTTTGGCTGCTCGCTTACGACTTGCAGAAAGGCCAGCGGAGGGATCGAGAGCCGAGTCATGATCTGCGCGGCGGTCACCATCTTCAGTTCGTCCAAAGTGCTCGCATCGAAGACAGGCGGGTGCGCCTTGCCGGAGTAGTAATCGTCTGGCTCCACCACCAGCGTGGTGTGCTGCCGAAGGATAGCCTGGAGAGTGGGCGCTAGAATGCGCTGCTGGATGAGCTGCCGCTGAATCTCCGGCCTGAAAGCTGCCGCTGTGGCGAGCAAGGCTTTCACGAAGGGCATATCACTATGCGATGAACCCTGTGAAATCAGAATGCATGGACTGTTGGCCGGGAAGAGATCGCCATAGCCGCTCACACCATTGGCCCCCAGATCATAGTCGAGGTGTTCGGGGTAAACGAAGAGTTGATTGGTCAGGTATTGCTTGGCGATGAATTCGGAGGCCCCGGCATCCATGAGATAAAGGCGCGGCAAACTGCCACCCTGAGTGGGAGGCGCAGCCATGCTGCAATTCCCGATCGTCGCGATCTCGCGAATCTGAGCCACAGGACCCTTGTCACGACCTGCCTGAATCTCAGCCGGGGTGGCTTGATAATGGCGCAGCGATGGATACACAGCAGACGGCAGCAGCGAGTGCGCCCCATCATGATTCTCGTATTGAAGGGCGGCAAAACCCGCAGCCTTGCCCTCGGCGAACCATTGGTTCAAAGACGTGCCAACAGGATCGGTGCGCGTCGTCAATGGCTCCGCCCCCAGAGCCGCAACAGCCAGCCAGGGAAACAGCAGGACAAACAGATGGCGTGGATGCTGCACGACGAGGGAGGGCTATTTGTCGGCGCGATTGCGTTGCTGGCAACTCCGAAGCCTGCGCGCTATCATGCCACGATGCTCATCGCATTTCACAAACCCTTCGACGTGCTCTCCCAGTTCACCCGTGAGCTGCCTGAGCACCGGACTCTCGCGGACTTCGGGCTTCCATCCCATGTGTATCCCATCGGCAGGCTGGACCGCGATTCTGAAGGCCTTCTCCTGCTCAGTGACGAAGCGCACTGGACGGATCGCCTGCTCAATCCTCGGCGTGGTCATCCACGAATGTATCGTGCGCAGGTGGAGGGACTCGTCACGGATCAGGCATTGCGACATCTGAGTGCGGGCGTGAAGCTGAAGGAGTTCACCACCTTGCCATGCACTGCCACACCCTTTGATGGGGACTATCCACCACGCGATCCTCCCATCCGCTTTCGCAAAGCGATCCCAACCTCGTGGATCGAGCTGACACTCACCGAAGGCAAGAACCGTCAGGTGCGCCGCATGACCGCAGCGGTTGGTTTTCCCACCCTCCGCCTGCTGCGGGTGAAGATCGGCGCGCTCGAACTGGAATCGCTAGCGCTGAGCCCAGGTCAATGGATCGAACTATCGCCCGAGCAGCAGACGAAAGTCATCGTTCAGGGCGAACCACGTCGATATAAAACCCGTTGACCTTCGGATCGAAGTAAACGCGCAAGTATTCCGGCATCCCCTGGATGCTGCGCATGACTCGGGTCTGTGAACTGGCCGCCATCTCGCCATTGTCCCCGCGAATGTTGGCATTCCGGTTCGTTCGCAGCGTGCCATCGGGAGCCGGAATGAACTGGAGTTGATTGCGCATGGAGATGATGCCTTGGGGCTTCCAAGCCGTGGCGGACTTGCTCACCGCCTTCGGAACTGAAGTCGTTGGCTGCGGGCGCTGATTTTCCTTTCCAGGCTCCGGGAGATCAAAGCGGTAGCGCTGACGCTCACTCTTGGGTGGTGGACCATCGCTCGGGCGAGAAGGTTTGATGTCAGGCGATCCGGCAGATCCACGGCCCGCATCAACGGTCTTCCGCTCCTGCTGAGCTTGATTGGATGGTGCCAGCTTGGCGGGCAGTTGAACCGGACCGTGCGAGGTATTGAGAAGTTGACTTGGTTTCCACAAGTCCGTGGGCACCTTGATCTTGGTGCCGTCCGCAAGCATGATGGTGCGCTCTGCACCCTCCACCAGCTTCACCTCAGGAATGCGCAGGGGCGCCACCGCGCTGGCAGTTTGTCCTGCCTCTTGAGGGGCGGCTTCTTGCGCGATCAGGAAGACACTCTGTGAGGACGCCATCAGCATGATAGCGAAACGACGGGAGAAGGCTGGGAGGAGCATGGCTAGCGTTAGTTCAGTTAAGGTTGAACGGAAAGTCTCGACGGCCCATGTTTTCGTCCCAAGCGCATGTGCGCGCAACTTACTTCATTGATCTTGCGATTGATGCAGCGGCCACGAATTAATTTTCTTAAAAATTTACATTATCGCTCATTGCTACACATTTAATGATAAGGCAACGCATGATGTCTAATTACTTTGATTTGCCAATGTAGAAGCCATTGCTTGAGGGGTCGTAATGCACCTGTAGATCCTTTGGCAAATTTCGGTAAGATCTGAGATACTCAGTTTGGTATTCGGCGGCGGTGGTGCCATTTTCACCGAGATTTGCTCCATTGCTGGATTTTAAGACGCCTCCACTCATGCGAAAGACTACATTATTTCTACCTCCCACACCTTTCCTTCCTATATTATCAATCCAACTGGACTGCGCGGCGACTTGAGGCTGGGAAGTCACTGGTTTGGTTCCAATGGGTTCTTCGGTGCGTTTTTTCTCGGGATCTGTCTTTGTTTTTCCGGTCTCTGGCTTGTCGGTTCCTTTTTCCTTCTCCATCATCTCCGATTTGGCTGTCTCGGTTGGTTTGGTGATCCGGGGGTTGGCGCCTTCTTTGTCGATGATCGTCTTTGCCTCATCACTGATGTCGAAGAGATTCAGCGATTTTTCCTTGTAGAGTCTGTAGAGATCTTTGGGGCCGTAAGTATATCCCGTCAGCATGTCGCGTGGATCATCGTTGATCACCACCAATTTGGGTTTGATGTTCAAGTCCACCCGGTAACTCAGACCATTCTCTCCGAGGATGCCTTTGGCAGAGAGCAGGTCGGATGCGTATTTGATAGCAGCGTCTGCGTCTTTCGGTGGTGAGGGAATCTTTACAGACGTCCGCTTTCTGTTTTCATCGAGATAGCTGAAGGTCTGAAGATCAGAGATCCAACCCATGACTTGCCGGGTTTTAGGTAGAACCATAGAAACATTCACCCCTAGTTTCTGAAGATCACGCTCTGGGACAGTGCCTCCTTTGACCCAGTCGGACACAGGCACCGCGACGTCCTTGAGGGTGTAAGGACTTTTGACTTGATAGATGAATGTGGGTTCCTTGCTTGTGGAGTCGGTGGCAGGTTGAGGCGGTCGGATGGTGCCGACGACGAGTTGTGGGTCCATGGGTGCTACTTTCTTGGGCATTATGGCCACCTTCTTGACCACCAGAATTCCATTGAACTCGATTTTCTCTACAAGCTCGGCATCGGGTTTCCATTGTTCCCAGGTGATGTCCTTCATTGCTAACCCGGTGAAGGGGCTTTTTACCTCTGGCCTGCCGGAAGCCTTCATGGCTTCCAGATCGCCGATGACGGCATCCATGAGAGGAAGGTTCTCAGGGAGTTCAATAGTGCGGTTCCCGGCGATGAGTCTGGCTCCAGGCAGCCATTTGTTATGAGGAACATAGACAGGATTGCCGTCGGGATCGAAAACGGTTCCTTCTTGGTCGAGGGTGGCGATCCGGTAGCGAGAATCGTCTGGATCGAACTTGGCAATTTCGACGTAGGGCGGCAGCGTTGTGGGGAGCTGGAGGTAGGTCTGAGGCAGGTAATCTGGTGCTCGCAGTTTGTTTCCTGGATTCCAGTCCTTGGCTGCAATGCGCAGGGGCGGTGCATCAGGTGTCGCGTAGGGGTTGAGGACGAACCCTGACTTGCCTTTGACAGGGATGGCGATGACGTTCTCCAGCAGCAGTTCAATGGCCTTGGTATTGCCTCTGGCGGCGGCCTTGAGGTAGGCTTGCCGAACTGCGAGAGAATCCCAAGTATTCTCATTTTGCTTTCGGCTGCCCTCTGCTCGCTTTTTGATTGCCTCGGCTTGAAGAATTAGGGCGTTTGCAGCGAGGGTGTCGCTGGAGGACTGGCTGGCAATCTCGATCAGCATGGACTGAGCCCACGAGTCGATGGAAAGATTGCTGAGTCCTTCTTCAAACAACGAGGTGGTGAGGAGTGACACGTTGGTGATCAGCCATTTGGACGCAGTCTCGGAGGTTGTTGAGAGAGGTGAATCGAGTGCCGCGATGTAGGCGGAAACGACTCTGCCATTCTCTGCTTTGCTCCTTTCGAGGAAGGTGGCGTAGCGCAACACGGTTTGGTCGCGGAGAGGGGAGTCTTTCTTGCTCGCGAATTCGAGGACCTTTTCGCAGAGATCGGTGACGGTGCTGTCTTTGCTGGCGGTGCTTTCCACCAAGTCCACGAAGGCGAGGTCCACTTTGCCGGTTGTCTGACGGGTCTCGAATTGATCGGTGAGATTGTGTGCCTTGGTGGCGGAGGTGGGGAACTCGGCAATCAACGTGGCGAGGTAGGCGGCGGCTTTTTGAGTGTCCTTTTTGTCCTTCAGCCA
>CAUJJC010000064.1 GCA_963204975.1 Verrucomicrobiota bacterium
GTCCACCTGCGTGCCACCCGCAGGCGCACCAATGGTGCGATTTGGGTCTGTGATTTCGATCACAAACACCCCGCCCCCGAGATCCACCAGACGCACCGTCGTATTTGCCGCTCCCGCCGAGCCCGTGGCATCAATCGTCAGGGTGCTCCCCGCACCAATCGTGATCGGAATGTCTGCCGGAGCGGCTGGTGTGACCGAGTTCGACGGAGCCGAGGCCGCGCCTGTGCCCACGATATTGGTGGCCGTGACGGTGAAGGTGTAGGCGGTGCCGTTGGTCAGGCCGCCGTTCACCGTGATGGGAGAACCCGCACCCGTGCCCATGAAGCCGCCAGGGCTGGAGGTCACGGTGTAGCCTGTGATGGCGGAGCCGCCATTGCTGGCTGGTGCCGTGAAGGTCACACTGGCGCTCGCATTGCCCGCCGTAGCCGTGCCGATGGCCGGTGCGCCGGGGACGGTGGCATTGACGGTGCCGCTGATCGTGAAGTTGTAGGCACCCTCGTCCGCGTCATTATTGGTGAAGCTCAACGTGCCGCTCGGCGTCGCTGGCGCACCAGCACTCATCGTGATCTGGAAGGTGGTCGTGCCGCCGCTGGCGGCGACGGTGCTGCTGGCAAAGTTTTGCGCAATGGTGAAGCCCGTGGGCACGGTGAGGCCGGAGAGATTCAGCGTAGCCGAGCCGCTGTTGGTCACCGTGAAGGTCTTCGTCACTGGCGTGCCCACCGTCGTCGTGCCGAAGCTCAGCGAGCCACCATCCGCGACATTGTTGCCGCTTTCCGTCACGGCAATCTCAGGGGCGGAGGCAGGCGCGGCGACGGCCTGTGTGGCGGCGAACCACAGAGGACGCGGCGGAGCACCCGTCGGCGCATTGTCGAAGAGCGTATAAATCACGCCGTTGTTGCCCAGGACGCCGCTGAAGTAGTTGCAAGCCTCCGCAGGTGGCTGCGAATTCGGCGTGAAGATGGTGCCGATGGTCCATGTGCTGCCCGTGCCGCCGGGCAGCGCGGCGTATTTCATGGGAAACGGCCCGGAGTTCCCGACGTAGGCCAAGACGATGTTGCCCGCGTTGTCACGGCTGAGGCTGTTCCAGCCTGGATAGCCGACGAGGTTGCCATTGATCTGCGTGTTGACGAAGGAGCCGGAGGCATTGGTGCAATAATACACCGCGTTATTTTCGCGCTGGTGCGTGATGTGGATTTTGCCAGCCGCGTCGATAAGGATGTCCGAGTTGTAGCCGGTGGAATCGTTGGTGGCACCCGCCGCCAATGCCACGGCCGCGCTAAAGGAGCCGGAAACGTTGTTGACGTAGAACAGACCGCCATCCAGGCCGCTGCCATTCGTTTCTGCCTGGAAGACGAAGTGCGCCTTGTTGTTCGAGTCGAGCGCGAAGTTCGGGTAGTTTACTTCATTGCTCGCATTGCCTGCCTGCACATGGACATTGCCCGCCGCGCCGCTGCCCTGCCAGGTGGTGCCATCAAACCAGCGATAGCGGACCGAGAAGCTGCGGCCGCCATTCACGTCGTCGTAGTCGAAAACGATGTGCGGGCGGTTGTTGGAGTCCACGCGGATGGTCGGGTCATCGGTGTTCTTCCAGCCGTTCGGGTCCGAATAGGTTTCCACCTGCGTGAAGGTCCAGGTGGTGCCATTGGCGCTGTAGCCATACCAGACGCCGCGTGTGCTGGTGATGGTATTGGCCCCATAATCACCGCGGAAGGCCACATGGAAGCCCCCGGCACCATCGACCGCGAGCGACACGTCATCCGACGCCCGCGTCATGTTCGCGGTGGCCCCTACATTGGCAGAGGTGAAGGTGCTCAATGTGTCGAAAGTGGAAGTTCCGCTGTTCCACTTGATGAGCGAATACACCGCCGTTGTGCCCGAATCCCTGCGCCAGAAGCCGTAAATATTGCCCGCGCTGTCCTTCGCCATGCTGCTGAAAGGCCAGTCATAGCTGCCTGCCGTGCCGCCATGCACCTGCCCGGAGGGTGAGGGGGTCGCCGTGTCACGTGTCACAGTGATGGTGTAGGTCTTCGTTGTCGTCCCGTCCTGCGCCGTGACGAGCACATTGATGGTGTTTGGCCCGACAGCCAGCGCCAGCGCCCCGCTGGCGGCTCCCGAGGTGATCGTGCTGTAGGCACCGCCATTGACCCGCGCCTGCAGCGTGGCGTTGGAGTCGGACACCGTCGCGGTGACGGTCACGCTGGCTGTGGCGTTCGGCACGTTCGGCGTGTTGTAGCTCGGCGTGGTAGCCACGAAGGCAGGGGAAAGAGCGCCTGCCGTGGTGGTCAGGGCGCTGAGATTGGCATTGCTGCTGGCACCCGCCACGCCGAGGCGGGCGATCTCCGCCGCGTTGGTAGTCACTGCGCTGTCACCGCTCACGATCATGTTGCCATTGGCGGTCACGATGAGCGCCTTGGAGCCGATCACCTGTGGTCCCGCACGGTCGAGGAAGTCAGTGGCCAGGATAGTGCTGCCATCGGACTTGTTGAGCTTCATCACCCGCAGGATGCGGCCTGCGGTGGCTGCGGGCGGTGCCGAACTGGTATGATAACCCGCCAGATAGACTGTGCTGCCCACGACGCGGAGGTTTTCGAGCTGCTCATTGCCCGTGCTGTTGCCGTTGTAGGTCTTCTCCCAGACGGTGGCACCGGTGGCGATGTCCAAGCGAGCCGCATACCAGTCCGCATCGCTGGAAGTGGCCCGGTAGAATCCGGTGATATAGACATCCCCGCCGCTGTCCACCATGACGCTGGAGCACTGATCATTCGCGGCCCCAAATGTCCCGTTAATATGCCGGTTCCACAACCGGGCACCATCGCTCGAACGATAACGTGCGACACCGATGTCGTTGTCCCCCTGCGACCCAAGATTCAGGCCACCAGTGACCACATCACCGCTGGCACCGTCCAGCGCGATGTAATTCCAGCGGTTAAAGCTGCCACCATTGGGCGCATAAGTTTGACTCCACTGCTGCGTGCCGCTGCTGTTGAACTTGGTAATCGTCGCTTGATTAGATGCCGCGAAGGTCTCGCCGCCGCAGAAGACATTGCCGCTGGAGTCAGCCACACCCGTCCACAACTGCTGTGAAGTCGCCGTGGCCCAGATCTGGGCACCTGTGGCGGAATTGAACTTCACCAATCGCCCGCGCGGAGTGCCGCCGCTGTCGGTCGTCGTGCCCACCACCACCACATGACCGTCATTGGGGGAGAAAAACAGGGCTCGTGCCTCATCATTCTGGCTGGCGAGGTCGAAGACATAAGGTGCCGCCCAAGCATCGGCTCCGTTCGAGCCGTTGATTTTCATCACATACCAGTTCAATGCGCTGGCGGCTGACCCGGCACGACCGCAGATATAGGTATCCCCCGTCGCCGGGTCCGCGATCAAATCGTTCACGTCATCACTATTGAACCCTGAATCTAGTGTCCTCGTCCACATCACCGCCCCCGTGGAGCCATTCAGCCGGTAAACGATGAAATTACGGACCGACGAGGGGCCGCTTTGCCCACCGACGACGAGATCGCCATTGGTGAGCGGTGCCATGTGCCGGGCGGTGTCGCGATTGACGGCATCATTATTGAGCGTCGTGCGCCACAGCACATCTTGAGCATTCAGGAGACTCACCGGCAGCATCCAGAGGCTGGCCGCCAGAAGCAGCCATCGCCTGGCAAAGGCCCTGAAATCGCAGCTCAAACGTCGGGAATGAAACAGTGTATTGTTCATGATGAGAGTTAAGGAAGGAACGTGTTGCTGTTATTCTTATGGCCAAAATGGCAGCGCCTGAGCCTTAACAGACTTCACCTATCTAGCAAGCATTTAACCCGTCACACTGCTGGTCATCGGAACGGCGCATCCCACCGCCTAGTCCAAGCGCCCTCCTGGCGCTCCCCCGAGTAAGGCCGGGGCCATGGTAAATCAAAAAACCTCACTTAAGCCTTGCCTTACGTCCCGATTTCTGGTGCGATCCGCACTAACCACCCGCCTCTAGCCATGAAACCACTTCATTGGGACGCGATCAACCCCCTCACGG